>NZ_JBBCIR010000020.1:0-34201 GCF_037189885.1 Paludisphaera sp. | reverse complement strand
CAGCCCAGGCCGCCCCGGCGCCGAGCGCGGCAAGCTGGACATGGGCTCGTTCGAGAAGCTGACGAAGGGAGGGCCGAGCGGCCCCGGCGTGGTCGCCGCTGATCCCGACGCCAGCCACCTCATCCTCCGCGTCAAGGGGGAGGAGGAGCCCCGGATGCCCCCCAACAACGACGCCGTCCTGGGCTCCGAGGCCATCGCCGCCATCGAGGGCTGGATCAAGGCCGGCGCGAAGCTCGACGCGGGGCTCGACTCCAACGCCCCGATCAAGTCCTACGCCGCCTCGCTCCAGGAAGTCGCCCGCGCGAAGGCCGCCAGGATGGCCCCCGAGGAGCGGGACGCCCAGCTCAGGGCGGCCGGGCTCGACCTCTGGAAGAAGGCCAACCCCGACCTCCAGCCCCAGATGGAGGCGACCGAGCACTTCGCCATGTTCAGCACGCTCCCCCAGGAGCGGGCGACGACCGCGGTCAAGGCGATGGAGTCATACCTGGCCACCATCCGCCGGGTGCTGGGCCCCGAGGCGACCTCGTGGCCGGGGAAGGTCAGCCTGCACGTCTTCCCCGATCGCAAGGACTACGTCGAGTTCCAGCGCACGGTCAACCGCCGCGAGGCGACGGAGGGCGAGGAGGGGGACGCCGACCTGAAGGCCTCGCAGCCCTACGTCGCCGTGATCGCGCCAGCCGACGCCGCCGAGCCGGAGCCCCCCGCCTCGCGCCGTCGCCCGACGCGCGGCCGTCGCGAGGCCGAGACGACGGACGCCGCCTCGCGGTCGCTCCCCGGCCTGCTGACCGAGAACCTGGTCCGGGGCGCGGTGCTGGCCGAGGGGAATTCGCCCCGCTGGCTCGCCGAGGGCCTGGGCGCGTACCTCGCCAGCGGCGTTGAGCGCCGAGGGGGGCCGTATCGGAAGCTCCGGCGGGACGCGCTGGACGCATTCCGGCGCGGCTGGAACACGAAGGCGACGGAGGTCCTGGGAGGGGGAGAGGGGGTCGCCGCCGATGAATTCCGCGGCGTCAGCTTCGCGCTGGCGGAGTGCCTGACATCCCCCCAATATCGCGCCGTGTTCCCCGAGTTCCTCAAGGGGATGCGCGAGGGGGGCGAGAAGCTGGACGACGTGGTGAGGGCGGTCTACGGCGTGGACCGCCAGACGTTCCTCACGGAGACCGGCGAGTGGGTCGCCGCCGCGTACGGGGGGGGGCGGTGAGGCCGAGGCTCGGCCGCCGAAATGGGGCGGCCCCGGTACCCGATGACAGGGCCGGGGCCGATCCCAAGTTCGCGGCGCGAGGTCGGGTCAGACGACGCCGAAGGCGACCATCGGCTCGGCGACGCGGGTGAAGCCGACGATGTTGGCGCCGACGACGTAGTCGCCCGGCTTGCCGTAGTCCTCGGCGGTCTCGAAGCAGGCCTGGTGGATGTCCCTCATGATCTCGCGGAGCTTACGCTCCGTGAACTCGAAGGACCAGGCGTCGCGGCTGGCGTTCTGCTGCATCTCCAGGGCGGAGGTGGCCACGCCGCCGGCGTTGGCGGCCTTGCCGGGCCCGTAGGAGACCTTGGCGTCCTGGAAGACCTTGATGCCCTCGGGCGTGGTGGGCATGTTGGCGCCCTCGCCCACGGCGATGCAGCCGTTCTTGACCAGCGTCTTCGCGGAATCGCCGTCCAGCTCGTTCTGGGTGGCGCAGGGGACGGCGACCACGCAGGGGACGTCCCAGATGTTGCCGCCGTGGTGATACTTGGCGTCGGAGTGGATCTCGACGTAGTCGCGGATCCGGCGACGCTCGGTCTCCTTGAGCTGCTTGAGCGTCTCGAGGTTGATGCCCGCCTTGTGGTAGATGTAGCCGTCGGAGTCCGAGCAGGCGACGACCTTGCCCCCCAGCTCGTGGATCTTCTCCACGGCGTAGATGGCGACGTTGCCCGAGCCGGAGACGACGCAGTCCTTGCCCTCGAACGAGTTGTTGCGGGCCTTCAGCATCTCGTCGATGAAGAAGGTGACGCCGTAGCCCGTGGCCTCCTTGCGGACCAGGGCGCCGCCCCAGGTCGTCCCCTTGCCGGTCAGCACGGCGGACTCATACCGGTTGGTGAGCCGCTTGTACTGGCCGAAGAGGAAGCCGATCTCGCGGGCCCCCACGCCGATGTCGCCGGCGGGGACGTCGGTGTACTCGCCGAGGTGGCGGTGCAGCTCGGTCATGAAGCTCTGGCAGAACCGCATGACCTCGCCGTCGGAGCGGCCCTTGGGGTCGAAGTCCGACCCGCCCTTGCCGCCGCCGATCGGCATGCCGGTCACGGCGTTCTTGAAGATTTGCTCGAACCCGAGGAACTTGATGATCCCCAGGTAGACCGACGGGTGGAACCGCAGCCCACCCTTGTAGGGCCCCAGCGCCGAGTTGAACTGGACGCGGAAGCCGCGGTTGATCTGCACCCGGCCCGAGTCGTCCACCCAGGGGACGCGGAAGATGACCTGGCGCTCCGGCTCGCAGATCCGCTCGATGATCCGGTGCTCGGCGTAGTGAGGATGCCGCTCGAGCACGGGGACCAAGCTCTCCAGCACCTCCTTGACGGCCTGGTGGAACTCCAGCTCTCCGGGGTTGCGGCGGATGACCTCCTCGTAGATGTGCTCGACCTGATCGACGACCTGAGTCATAAGGCGTTGGACTCCGGAAATGCTGGGACGGGGGAGGAACGCCGGGGAGGGACGGGTCGCTCCGGGAGAGGCGCCGAGCCTCTCGAGGACGACCCCGGGGGGCGTCGGCGACCTCTGCGTCGCCGGCGCCCTCGCGGGGCATTCTAACCACGCCAGACCGGGTTCCGCAATGCCGACCCCCGATCGGGCTTGACCTACGCCAATACAATTGGTTCCGACGTCACCAACATGCCCCCCTCGGCCCGATCGGACGCATCCCATGGACGCCGTGGAACTGAAGCACCTCCGGGTCCGCGACGCGGACGGCGTCGCGGTCGTCCGATTCGTCGACTCGGGCCTGATGTACGCGACCGACCTGGTCCAGGACATCGGCGCCGAGCTGATGTCCCTTTTGAAGGACATGGGCCGCACCAGGCTCCTGCTGGACTTCGAGGACGTGCAATACGTCTCCAGCTCGATGCTCGGCCACCTCGTCCACCTGGAGCGCGAGGTCCGGGCCGCCAAGGGCCAGCTCAAGATCCGCGGCCTCGGCCCGGTCCTGAGCGACACCTTCCGCATCGGCCGGTTCGACCGCGTCTTCGACATCCACGACGACGACGAGGCCTCCACGCTCAAGAGCTTCCGCAAGGCCTGAGCCCCGCCCCCGCGCCGAGCCGGTCCCCTTCCGATCGCGAGCGTCCCGCGGTATCATCCTCCGGGACGGCCGCCGGGCGCCGTCGTCGAGGATCGAGGCGTTCGCGAGCCGGGGGGAATCCGGCCCGTCGGGGTGAGACATGCTGTTCGCGATCATCATGGCGGGGGGGAGCGGGACCAGGTTCTGGCCCAAGAGCCGACGCAACCTCCCGAAGCAGCTCCTGAACCTCCACGGCGACGCCACGATGCTCCAGCAGACCGTGGAGCGGATCGCCCCCCTCGTCCCGGCCGAGCGCGTCTTCGTGATCACCGGGGCCGACCAGGCCGAGGCCACCCGCGAGCAGCTGCCGGAACTCCCCTCGTCCAACATCGTCGCCGAGCCCTGCCCGCGCGACACCGCCCCCTGCGTCGGCCTGGCCGCGGAGATCGTCGCCGCGCTGGACCCCGACGGCACGATGATCGTCATGCCGGCCGACCACGTCATCCGGCCCGACGAGGCCTTCCGCCGGGCCGTCGAGGCGGCCGTCGCCGTGGTCGAGGACGCCCCCGGCTCCCTCGTCACCTTCGGCGTCCGCCCCACCCGCCCCGAGACCGGCTACGGCTACATCCAGCGCGGGGAGGCCCTCGGCCCCCGCGACGGCGTGGCCGTCCACCGGGTCGTCCAGTTCCGCGAGAAGCCCGACCGCGAGACGGCCGAGAAGTTCGTCGCCTCCGGGGACTTCGCCTGGAACGCCGGCATCTTCGTCTGGAAGGCCCGGACGATCCTGGGAGAGATCCGCCGCCACAAGCCCCTGCTGGGCGCGGCCCTCGACCGCGTCGGCGCCGCGTGGGGGACGGCCGCCGGGCCCAACGTCCTCGCCGCCGAGTTCCCCGAGATGGAGCGGACCCCGATCGACAAGGCCGTGATGGAGAAGGCCGACGACGTCAAGGTGCTGGAGGTCGTCTACGACTGGAACGACGTCGGCGACTGGCGGGCCCTCCGCCCGCTGCTGCCGGCCGACGAGGCCGGCAACGCCGTCCGGGGCGACGTGGTCGCGCTCGACACCAAGGACTCCATCATCCTCTCCGACGACGGCGGCCTGATCGCGACCATCGGCCTGGACGACGTGGTGGTCGTCCAGTCCGGCGGCGCCACCCTCGTCGCCCGCCGCGACCAGCTCGACAAGCTCAAGGGGCTGGTCGAGGGCCTGAACGCCAGCGGCCACGGATCCTACCTCTGAGCGACCGGACGGGGGCGAGCATGGGCCGGGTGCTGGGGATCGACTTCGGCGTGAGACGCGTGGGCGCCGCGATCAGCGACCCCGGCCGCTCCATCGCCACGCCGCTGGAGGTCCACGAGCGCAAGGACCCGGCCCAGGACGCCCGCCACTACCGGAAGCTGGTGGCCGAGGAGGAGATCGACCTCGTCGTCATCGGCCTCCCCGTGCACACCTCCGGCCGCGAGGGGGAATCCGCCGTCAAGGCCCGCGCCTGGGGCGCGTGGCTCGCCGAGGTCACGGGCCTCCCCGTCTATTATTACGACGAGCGATACACCACCGTCCTGGCCGAGGATGTCCTCATCGAGGTCGGATTCTCGCGCCAGAAGCGGAAGGGGATGCGCGACATGCTCGCCGCCCGCATCCTGCTGCAGGGCTACCTCGACGCCGGCTGCCCGGAGACGATGGAGCGCCCCGCCCCCCTGGCCGACGAGCCCGAGGTCGATCGATGAGCCTGCTGGTGATCGGCTGCGGCTACCTGGGCGAGCGGGTCGCCCGCGAGCACGCCCGCCGCGGCGAGCCCGTCTTCGCGCTGACCCGATCGGCCGCCCGCGCCGGGGAGTTCGAGGCGATCGGCCTCCGCCCGGTGATTGGCGACGTGCTGGACGATTCGCTCCGCCTGCCGGCCGTCGACCGCGTCCTCCACGCCGTGGGCTACGACCGGACCGCAGCGCCGTCGAAACGGTCGGTGTACGTCGACGGCCTGGCGAATATCCTGGGCCGGCTGCCGTCGAGCGTCGGCCGGCTGGTCTACGTCGGCTCGACGAGCGTCTACGGGGATCGCGACGGCGGCTGGGTCGACGAGGAGACCCCGACCGAGCCGATCACCGAGGCCGGCCGGATCTGCCTGGAGGCCGAGCGCGTGCTGGCCGCGTGGGCCGGCCGCTCGGGCGTCTCGACGGTCGTCGTGCGGTGCGCCGGGCTTTACGGGCCCGGCCGGATCATCCGCCGCGACCTGATCGCGAAGGGGGAGCCGATCCCGGGCGATCCCGACCGCCACCTGAGCCTGATCCACATCGACGACGCCGGCCGCGCCGCGACGGCGGCGCTGGACGCCGCCTCTCCCGGCCCGCTCTACCTGGCCGCCGACGACCGACCCGTCCGGCGCCGCGAGTACTACCGCGTGGTCGCCGCCGCGTTGGGCGCGCCGAGCCCCTCGTTCGCCCCCCCCGCCCCCGGCTCGTCGGAGGCCGCGCGCGACACGGTCGACCGCCGCATCCGCAACCGCCGGCTGAAGGCCGAGCTTGGGCTCGCCCTGCGATACCCGACCATCGAGACGGGCGTCCCCGCCGCGCTGGGCCGTCCCGCCCCGCGCGAGCAGGCCGCGTGGGATCGCCTCGATGGGCTGGCGAAGCCCCCCGGCAGCCTGGGCCGGCTGGAGACGCTCGCCGCGCGGCTCTGCGGCATCCAGGGGACGCTCTCGCCGCGGACGAAACCGCGGCGGCTCGTGGTCTTCGCGGCCGACCACGGCGTCGTCGCCGAGGGGGTGACGGCTTGGCCTTCGGACGTCACCGGCGCGATGATCCGTTCGATCGCCCGAGGGGGCGCGGCGTGCTCGGCGATCGCCTCGGCCTGCGACGCCGACGTGACGCTCGTGGACGTCGGCTCCATGTCCGTCCCCCTCCCCTCGCGGCCCGGCTACGAGGCTCGGAAAGTCGCCGAGGGGACGAGGAACCTGGCCGTGGGCCCGGCGATGAGCGCGGACGAGTTCGACCGCGCGACGGCCATCGGCGCCGAGCACGCCCGCCGCGCCTTTGAGGACGGCATGGCGGTCGTCGCGGCCGGCGACCTCGGCATCGGCAACACGACCGCGGCGTCGTGCCTGGCGGTCCTCCTGGCCGACGTCCCCCCCCCGCTGGCCGTCGGCCGCGGCGCGGGCGCCGACGACGCGACCCTCGCGCGCAAGCTTCGCGTCGTGGAATCCGCGACGGCCCGCGCCCGGCCCTCGCTGGATCGCGAGCCGATCGCGGCGATCGCGGAGGTCTGCGGGTTCGAGATCGCCGCGATGGCCGGCTTCTACATGGAGGCGAGCCGCCTCGGCCTGACGATCGTGCTCGACGGCGCCATCGCCACGGCCGCCGCCCTCATCGCCGAGACGCTTCGGCGGGGGACCGTCGACTCCATGATCGCCGCGCACCTCTCCGACGAGCCGGCGCACGCGCCGATGCTCGCGAGGCTCGGCCTGGAACCGCTGCTCGGCGACTGGCGGCTTAGGTTGGGCGAGGGGACCGGGGCGCTGCTGGCCTTCCCGCTGCTCGACGCCGCGGCGGCGATCGTCACGCGGATGGATTCGCTGGAAGCGGCCCTCGCGGAGCCCGATCATGACGGCCCCTGAGGCCAGCGAGGCGCCCCCGCGATCGACCGCCAGGGAGCAGGCGCGGGGGCTGATCCTGGCGGTCCAGTTCCTCACCCGCGTCCCGACGCCCCGGCTGGACATCCGCGACAACGCCGATCTGCGCGACTCGATGGGGCGGGCCACGGCGTATTTCCCGGTTGTCGGCGCCATGATCGGCCTGGCGACCGGCGCGGTGGTGCTGGCATGCCTGCGCGTCTGGCCGCCCTGGCTCGCGGTGACGATCGGGCTGGCGTTCGAGGCGCGCCTCTCCGGGGCGTTCCACGAGGACGCCGTGGCCGACTTCTGCGACGCCTTCGGCGGCGGCTGGACTCGCGACGACGTGCTGCGGATCCTCAAGGACAGCCGCCTCGGGACGTATGGCGTCCTGGGCCTGATGCTGGCCGTGGCCTTGCGGGGCGGCGCGTTGGCGAGCGTGGAGCCAGGCCGACTGCTCGCCGCCTCGGCGGCCTCCGCGTGCCTGGGACGCTGGTCGGCCTTGCCGGCGATGTGGGCCCTGCCGCCGCTGTCCGACCGCCAGAGCCTCAGCCGCGACGTCGGCCGGAGGCTGGGGTTGCGCCGGGTCGCGTTCGGCACGCTGCTGGCGGTCCCCGGCTGCGCGGCGTTCGCGATCGCCGAGCCGGCGCGGATGCTGGCGGCCCTCGCGGCGACGTTCGCGGTGGGGGCGTGGCTCGTCCGTTACGTCGGGCGTCGGCTTGGCGGGATCAACGGCGACAGCCTCGGCTTCCTCTGCTACGCGACTCAGATCGTGGTCCTGCTCGCGGCCTGCGCGTCGTGATCCTCGTCCGCCATCCCCGCGTGGCCGACGCCTACCGCGGCGTCTGCTACGGTCGGGCCGACGTGCCGCTGGGGCCGGAGGGGATCGCGGAGAGCCTGGCCCTCGCCGAGCGGCTGGCCCGCGAGCCGTTCCGCCACGTCATATGCAGCGGCGCGGCCCGGACGCTGGTCCTCGCGCGCCGGGTTTGCGAGCTTACTGGCATTGACCCGACGATCGAGCCCGCGCTCCTGGAGCGCGACTTCGGCGCGTGGGAGTTGCGTCCGTGGGACGACATCTATGCCGAGGTCGGCGACGCCATGAACGGCCTGATCGACGCCCCCGCGACCTACCGCCCCCCCGGCGGCGAGACCACCTTCGAGCTGCGCGACCGCGTCATGGGATGGCACGCTCGCCGGCCGACCGACGGCCTCGTCCTGGTCGTCGCCCACGGCGGGCCGATCGCCGCCATCCGGGGGGTCCTGGCCGGCGGGCCGGTCCGCGAATGGCTGGCCCTCGTCCCGCCGCCGGGGGGCGTGGCGGAGATTTGAGCGCGTCCCGATCGATCGCCGGTCAGGGCCTCCTCGCGGCGACCATCTCGTGGAACTGCTTCCAGGTGATGATCTCGATCCCGAGCTTCTGGATCTCGGCGGCGGTGGCGGGGTCGGTGAAGACGCGGCGGTCGCCGTCGCGACGGTCCGCGCTGGTGGTGACGGCGCGGAGTTCCTCGCCGTCGACGCCGCAGTGGATGATGAGCTGGGAGACGCCCGGCGGCAGCTCGCGCAATGCCTTCAGGTAGGTCGCCGCCCGCTCCTCGTGGGAGTCGCCGCCGTAGAACTGCAGGAGGTTGTCGAGCACCGGCAACCCCTTGGCGTCGAGTTCCGCCAGCAGCGCCTTGCCGCGCTCGCGGATGGCGGGATACTCCTCGCCGATCGCCCCGTCGACGTCGCGGACGAACAGGACGGGCAGGTCGTACTTGATCCCGACGCGGACGTAGACCTCCAGGAGGTCCGGGCGGCTGACCAGGGCGCCCATGTGGGTGTCGAGGTGGCTGAGGGGGATGCCCAGCGCGCGGGCCTGCTCCACCTGCGCGATCAGCTCGATCTCGACCTCATCGGCCTTGGCGGCATTCGCCACCGCCGCGACGCCGCGATGGAGATAGCCGTCCTGGTCCACCAGGCTCGGCACCCTGTCCCGCCCGGCGACCGGGCCCCAGCGATAGACGGGCCATTCGGAGGTGAGCGTCAGGTGGACGCCGTAGTCCTTGTCGGGATGGGCCCTGGCGTACTCGGCGAACTCCTTGACCCACGGGCAAGGGATCATGATGCTGCACGACGAGACGACCCCCTCCTCCATCGCCTGGATCGTCCCCACGTTCGCCGAATGGCACATCCCGGCGTCGTCGGCGTGGACGATGAGGTAACGCCTCCCCTCCTCCGCCGACGCCGACGCCGACGCGGCGAGGAAGAGGAGCATCATGGCGAGGATCGACGTCATCCGAACGCGCTGCATCGCGGGCCTCCGGCACGGCGAAAATGGGTGAATCGCTGACAGGATGCCACGCGCGTTGGACGTCCGCAAGGCGGGAGATCGTCGCCCGCGCGCCCGGCGGGCGTCGATCTCCCACCGCGACCTCAACGACGGCTGGAGATGACGATCCAGCCCCCCTCCTTCGTGAACACGACCATGTCGATCGAGTCCCCGTTCACCGACGCCTCGGAGATACGGCGGTCGCAATCCACCGGTACGGAGCGGGTGTTGTACCGAGTCCCGTTCGCGAACACGCTGCCCCCGCCGCTCGGGGCAAGCGACACGAACTCGACCCCGCCGTTCTGGGCGAACGATTGGAGCCGGGCGTTGAAGTCGGGCGAGATGTTCCCGGTGGAGAACGTCCGATCGGAGACGACCACCCAGGCCCCCCCGTCGCCGAGCGCGGCCGACAGGGGCCGCTCATTGCGACTTGCCATGTCCCGCAGGGCGTCCTCGCAACCCGGAGGGATGTTCCCGAATCGGCTCCCCTGGTCGAAGAGGATGATCCACCCTCCGTCCGGCCCGAAGGCGATGCTGGTGATCCGCGTCCCCTCCCGGGTCAGCTGGTCGAACGCGGGGCCGAATCCGGGCGGCAAGTCGCCCCTCGCCACGGCCCGATCGTCATGGGAGACGATCGCGTATCCGCCGGAGGGGGCGATCCCGAACGCCCGGATCCCTCGCGGACGCAGGATCTTGAGGTCCTCCACCGGCTCGTTCGGGAAATTTCCCCAGGAGAACTCCGACGGGCCTTCCGCGAGGGCGGGCCCGGAGAGGAACACGGCGACGATCAGGGCGGATAGACGGACCACCGGGCGGACATCGGACGACGGTTGACGGGCCATGCGATGCGTCTCCGGCGTGGGGGGCGACGGTTCGATCATCTGTACCGCCATAACCTACGCACGCGTCGGAGAAATCTTGCTCCCGGAGCAGCCGGGCGCGACCGGACCACGGCCCCGACGGGACGGCGGGCCCGTCCCGCTCACCCCTCCGCCGGCTCGATGTAGCAGCCCAGGGGGCCCCTGGATTCCCGCATCCGCGGGTCGGCGCCCTGGGAGACGACCTGGTCGCGCTTGAGTTCGGCCTTCTCCTTGTGGGTGGTGTAGACCACGGCGCGGCCGCGGTTGTGGATCTCCCAGGTGAGGGCCTCGGCCGTGCGGAGGGGGTGCGCGAAGAGCTTCACCAGCAGGTCGATGACGTACTCGAACGTGTGCTCCTCGTCGTTCAGGATGATCACGTTGTACGGCGGCAGCTTCCGCGTCCGCGTCTCTTGCTCCTCCTCGACGGCCACGGCGACCGAGGTTTCCGGCTCGTCGACGGGGACCATCCCCTTCTCTTCCGACATCGTGCTTGGCTCCCGCCCGAAGGCTTTCGCGCGCGATTTGCCCCGAACTCGTTATACTGACTCCTCGCTAGATTGGAACCGAAAACGCGCCGGGGGTCCAACCCCGGCGGGGAGAGACGCGGAATGGCGGAGATGTCACCGGCGACGGCCCTGCGGCGGTTGAAGCAGGCCCACGCGAACCTTAAGAAGGCCCGACAGGCCCTGCGGATGGCCCGGGAGAACCCGGCGTTCGGGCCCCGCGCCCTCGACGCCGGCTGGGAGGCCCTGCTCCAGGCCCACGGGATCATGGCCGAGATCCCCCGCGCGACCGTGGACGAGGAGGTCATGACCCAGCAGCTCTCCGTCCAGCGGTACGCGACCTCGCTGCTGGTCCGCCTCCGCCGCCTGCTCCGCAAGGGCGAGGTCGGGCCCGACGACCTGGACGAGGACGGGGACGACGAATGAGCCAGCCTCGCCCCCGACCCCAGGGGAAGCCCCGGCCTCGCGCGCCCGAGCCCGCGCCCTCCGCGCCGGTGCCGGACCGCTCGCTGGATCCCGAGACGCCGCTGCCGACCGTCGCCATCCGGTCGCCGGGCAACCACCCGTTCATCTTCCGCAAGATGATCGACGGCGTGAAGGGCCCCCTCGTCGCGCGCCCGGGGGACCTCGTCCACGTCGTCGACCGCGCGGGCGCCCCCATCGGCTACGGCCTTTGGAACCCCCGGTCGCAGATCAGCCTGCGCATCCTCTCGCGCGAGCCCCAGACCCCCGGGCCCGACTTCTGGGTCCGGCGGGTGGACGAGGCGGCCAGGCTGCGCGTCGACCTCCTGCGGGTCGAGGAGCAGTCCAACGCCTACCGCGTGATCCACGCCGAGGGGGACGGCCTCTCCGGGCTGATCGTCGACCGCTTCGACGACGTCCTCTCCGTGGAGATCTTCAGCCTGGGGATGTACCAGCGCGTCGGGCCGATCCTGGACGTCCTGGCGGCCCGGCTGGGGACGAAGCACTTCCGCGTCCGCGTCGACGAGCGCGTCGCCCTGCAGGAAGACTTCGCCGGCCGCCCCGTCGCGAGCCCGGGCCTGCCGCCGCGCGTCACGATCACCGAGCACGGCGTCCGCTACCGCATCCACTTCGCCGAGTCCCACAAGACCGGCTTCTTCTGCGACCAGCGCGACAACCGCCGCGAGCTGGCCAAGTTCTGCGAGGGCCGCTCCGTCCTGGACGCCTGCTGCTACACCGGCGGCTTCGGCCTCAACGCCCTGATCCGCGGCCGGGCCAGGGACGTGACGTGCGTCGACCTGGACGAGAAGGCGGTGGCGCTGGCGAAGGAGAACGCCAACGCCAACAACGTCCGGCTAGACCTGGTCCACGCCGACGCCTTCGGCTACATGCGGCAGATGGCCCTCAACGGCCGCGAGTACGGCGTGGTCGTCCTCGACCCTCCCAAGCTCATCCCCGACCGCGAGGAGGTCGCCTCCGGCAAGCGGAAGTACTTCGACCTCAACGTCCTGGGGATGAACCTGGTGGAGCCCGGCGGGCTGCTCGTCACCTGCTCATGCTCCGGCCTGCTCGACCCGGCCGAGTTCCAGGCGCTCCTGAAGGCTGCCTCGCGCAAGGCCAACCGGAGCGTGCAGCTCCTGGCGATGACCGGCGCGTCGGCCGACCACCCCGTGGCGCTCGACGCCCCGGAGGGCGCCTACCTGAAGGCCGCCTGGCTGCGCGTCGGCGAGCGACTCCCCGAGCCGATCGCGCCGCCTTCGCCCTCGCCGCCGCCGGGCGACTCCTGACCCCGAAGACGCTCACCCGAAACGACCCGCGAGCCGAGACGACCGCCGTGGCCAGCCTGACCGTCGAGAATTACGTCAAGACGATCGCCCTGATCGCCGATCGAAACCCGCCCGGCGAGGCCGTCGCCACCGGGGAGCTGGCCCAGGCGATGGGGGTCTCGCCGGGGACCGTCACGGCGATGCTCAAGGCGCTCGACGAGGCCTCGCTGGCGACCTACACGCCCTACGAGGGTGCCCGGCTGACCGACGCCGGCAGGCGGCTGGCCCTGATGGTCATCCGACGCCACCGCCTGCTGGAACTCTTCCTGGCCCGCACCCTGGACATGACCTGGGACGAGGTCCACGAGGAGGCCGAGCACATGGAGCACGCCGTCTCCGAGCTGCTCATCGACCGCATCGAGCGGTTCCTCGGCCACCCGGCCGTCGACCCCCACGGCGACCCGATCCCCGCCGCCGACGGCTCGCTGAACGAGCCCAAGGGGGTCCCCCTGGCCCGCTGCCGGCCCGGATCGGCCTTCCGCGTGATCCGGGTGATGGACCAGGACCCCGCCTTCCTCCGATATCTCACCGAATGCGGCCTGGCCCTCAACGCCGAGGGCCTCCTGCGCGAGAACCGCCCGGAGGCCGGGGCGGTCGTCTGCCGCCTCGGCGACCGCGACGTCGCCCTCGGCGCCGCCGCCGCCGAGAAGGTCCTCGTCGAGGCGCGCTGACCGACCCGCGCGCGACCGTCCGCGCCCCTCGCGTCGCGCGTCGCTCGCTGGGCCGCGCCGGCGCGCCTCCCCCCGCCCCACGACCATCCCGGCCGCGGGAATCGACGCTTCCTCGCATCGCGATGACGCATTTTCACATCATAGCCAAACATTATTTGTAATATCCGCATCCAGTCGCTAGATTGCGTCCGACAACGCATCAAACATCTCCAAGCGACGGATTCCTTCGCGAGGACTGGACGAGAGGACGAGGAGCGCGCCGAACGCTTCGGCCCGTTTCGGCCTGACACCCAGGGCCGTCGGGCCCGCGCCTCCTGCCGGATATCGCGGCGAGGGGACTCGTCGCGGCGATTCCAGAGACTTCCACGGAACGTCCGACGGGCAGGTCCGTCGGACGCGGACGACATGCGCCTTTCATCAAGGAGCGACCGATCATGCGCGGAACTTCCATGCTGGCCATCCCCCTGATTGCGCTGGGGATCGCGATCGCCCCCTCGGGGGCCCGCGCGGCCAACCTGATCCAGAACGGCGGCTTCGAGGACCCCACGGTAGGGGGCGGATCTTATCAAACCATCGGGGTCGGGTCGGGGGCGCTGCCGTTCTGGACGATCGTCGGCAACCCGGGGAACAACGTCGACCTCGTCCAGACCGCTTACTCGGAGGATCCCCCCAACGGCGTCAGTCCCTTCAACGCATATGAGGGGCTGAACTCGCTCGATCTCACGGGCAATGGCAACGTCGGCACGGCGGTCGGAATTCAGCAGTCGGTCGCCACGGTCGTGGGGCGGCAGTACACGCTCTCGTTCTTCGTCGGCCGGGCCACGCCCCGCGAGGGTTACACCGGCTTCCACGCCTACGACGGCGACGCGACCGTCGACCTGAGCCTCGACGGCGGGGTCACCAGGTTGAGCTTCACCAACTCGAACTCCACCCCGGGCCAGATCGATTGGCAGGCGTTCAGCCATACGTTCACGGCCATCGACACGACGACGCTGATCAGCTTCTACAACGGCACGCCGCTGATCCCCCCCGCCAACTTCGCGGGGCTGGACGACGTCAGGCTCGAGGCCGTGCCCGAGCCGGCCTCGGTGGCGATGCTGGCGTCGGGCGCCCTCGGCCTGGCCTTCCTCCGCTTCGCCCGCCGGCGGGCCGCCTGAGCCGCGCGGCGACGCCCCTCCGAACGAGACGCGAGCAGCCCCGCGGGGCACGGCGCGACCGGTCAAGACCGGAACACGTCGTCGCCCGGCGGGGCTGGCGCGCGGTCGAGGCGGAAGTAGGAGACGTCCAGGCGCGGGGGCCGGCCGGTCGCGAGGTCGGCGATCAGCTCGGCCGTGGCCGGGGAGAGCTGCAGGCCGGCGCGCTTGTGGCCCGTGGCGACGAGCACGTTCCGGAACCCCGGCGCGGGGCCGATGTATGGCCGGGTATCGAGGCTGCCGGGGCGCAGGCCCGCCCACGTGGCCTCCACCGGCGCGTCGGCCAGCGGCGGGCAGAGGGCGACGGCCGCGGCGAGCAGGTCGCGGAAGGCCTCGGCCGTGGGGCGGATGTCGGAGACCCCTTCCTCCTCGGTGGCGCCGACGAGTATCCGGCCGTCGTCCCGCGGGACGAGGTAGATCTTGCCGTGCTCCACGATCCGCCGCAGGACCGGCCGGCCGGGGTTCAGCAGCACGATCTGCCCCTTCACCGGCGGCGTCGGGGCGAGGACGCCCAGCTCGGCGAGCAGCCCCCCCGACCACGCGCCGGCGGCCACCACGACCATGTCGGCCTCGATGTCCCCGCCGACCGCGCGGACGCCCGTCGCGCGATCGCCGCGCGTGAGGAAGCCCGTCACGCCGCGGTCGGCCAGCACGACGCCGCCGCGGGCCTCGACGGCCGCCGCGAGCGCCCGCAGATGACGAGGGTTGCGGATCTGGGCGCGATCGGGGAGGAAGTACGCGACGCGAAGCCCCGGGTCCAGCACCGGCTCGACTCGCGCGAAGTCGCCGGGGGCCAGGCGTTCGTGGACGATCCCCTCCACTCGCCATCGGCCGGCGGTGGTCCGGAGGGTCTGCTCCTCGGCCTCGGTGCGGGCGACGTCCACGCCGCCACTCCGCCGGAAGCCGTTGTCGATCCCCGTCTCCTCGACGAGCGCGGCGGACCACTCGGGATAGAGCCGGGCGCTCCAGGCGCGCAGGGCGAGCGTCGGGTGCGACGGGCGGCGGTCGGGGTCGCTGACGGCCGGCAGCAGCCCCGCGCCGGCCCACGACGCCTCCCGCCCGGGCTTGCCGCGATCGAGCACGACCGGGCGCATCCCCTCGCGGGCCAGGGCATAGGCGACCGACAGCCCCACCACGCCGGCCCCGGCCACGATCACGTCGAAGCGTTCGGACATGCCTCGGCCGTCCCTCTTCACCTGTGAGAAACTCGCGGGCCTCGGAATCCCATCAATCCGAACGGCCTCCCCCCTGGAGGGCTCGCGGGAGGAGGCATGTCGTCCGGCTTATGGGAGTGGGGCATGGAGCGGGCCATGGGCCCGGTTCAATGCGGACGGCTTGCACGGGTCGATCGCCGCTCGACCGAGCGGAGCCGTCCCGCGCCCGATCCTACTCTAACCGCTAGGCCGACCGCGTCGCGAGCCGGTTCCCCGACCTGACGCGTCGGCATGTTCCCGGCTCGCTCCGACCGGGGCATCACCCGCGCGACCACGCGGGCCGACCGGCCGAGGACCGCGCGCGTCTCGGACGTCTCGGGCCGGAGCGGGCGTCCCAGCCTTGGGCGAAGGCGACGCGCTGGCCGCTCGGGATGGGCAACGCGGCCACGCCGTCCTCGGAGTGTTGAGGAATATCGACGCCTCCCCCCAGGGCCTCGCGGGGAGAAAGCACGATGGCGTCGCGAGCCCCATGCTCCGCCAAGAACAGCGGCATGGGGCCCGCGACGGGGCCTCAAAGCTGGCCGCAATCCTGGACGACGACCTTGGCCGAGGGCCGGCCGCTGGAGGAGCCGAGGCCCTCGATCGTCTTGACGACGTCGGAGCCCTCGGTCACCTCGCCGAAGACGACGTGCTTGCCGTCGAGCCAGGGGGTGACGACGGTGGTGATGAAGAACTGCGAGCCGTTGGTGTTCGGGCCGGCGTTGGCCATCGAGAGCAGGAACGGCCGGTCGTGCTTGAGCTGGAAGTTCTCGTCGGCGAACTTCGCGCCGTAGATCGACTTCCCGCCGGTGCCGTTGTGGTTCGTGAAATCCCCCCCCTGGAGCATGAACTGGGGGATGATCCGGTGGAACGACGAGCCCTTGTAGCCGAAGCCCTTCTCGTGGGTGCAGAGCGCCCGGAAGTTCTCGGCCGTCTTGGGGGCCACGTCGTCGTGAAGCTCCATGACGATCCGTCCGGCCGGCTTGTCGTCGATGGCGATGTCGAAATAGACCTTGGGTCGTGCCACGGGGGTGTCCCTGCTTTTGCTAAGGTTCGCTGAAGAGGCCAAGAGAGCCAGGGTACTCTCCAGGCCGGCGATCCTCAACGTCAGGGCGGCCCGGGCGTCAGCCGGGCCTCGAGCCCCTGGCCCCGGCCGCGGCCCCCTTCCTCGGGGTCCGGACGGGCCCGACGCGGGCGCGCATGGCTTGCATGGCGTCGCGGGCGGCGACCTGGACGGCGAAGTTCGAGTCGGCGGGGAGGCCCATCATGGCCTCCAACGCCTCCTCCCCGCCCACTTCCTCCAGGAGTCGGCAGGCCTGCGTCCTGACGTGCGGATCGGGATCGCGCAGGAGGCCGATCAGGGCGGGCTCGGCCGCTGGGCCGAGCGCCCGGAGGGCCGGCTCCACCCTGATGCCGTCTTCCTTGAGGCGCGCGGCGAGCGGCGCGGCGGCCCGCGGGTCGCCCAGCTTGCCGAGGAGTTCCTCCGCCTCCCATCGCACGCCGAAGTCGGGGCGGTCGAGCACCTTGATGAGCGCCGGCGCCGTCTCGTCGGTCCGCCACGCGAGCATCGCCTTCATGACGCCGTTGACGAGGAAGCCGTCGGGATCGCCCAGGAGCGCGGCGAGCGCCGCGTGGACCTCGTCGCGGCGGTCGTCCCTGGGCGCGATCCGGGCGAGTTGCTCCACCCCTTCCTTCCGCTTGCCGGCGTTGGAAGAGCGCAGGGCGAACAGGGCCCTGGTAATCTCGTCGGCGTCGGCCGGCGGCTTGGGATCATTATCTTCTTCCCGTTGCCTGGACTTCGCGACCGCCGCGTCCAGCGCGTCCTGGCGCTGCCGCTTCAGCTCCATCGCGGCGGCGAGTTCGTCGGCCGGGATCGGTTCGGCCTCCACGAAGATCCGCCGGCCCTTCACCTCGGCCTTGCCGTGGGGGATCTTCCGGGCGAACTCGGCCGCGTCTTCCACCGGCCAGACCCGGAGCGATGCCCGAGGATCGTCCTCCCGGGCCTGGTATGTCGCCATGACCCCCTTGGGGCCATCCAGCAGGGATTCGAACTTGTGCTGGAAGAAGGCTGTGTCGTCGGCCTTGCGAAGCCGGATATAGACCTCGACGTACGGTGCCGGGCCGGGCGGCGGCCTAAACTCCTCGGCACGCCTCATGGCCATCTCGGCGGGGGCGGCCCGTTGATCGATGAGCGAGACCAGTTGGACGCCGGCGCTCCCCAGCCACGGCAGCTGGGTGAGGCGCTGGGACTCTTGCCGGACGCGCGCCATGGCCCCGCGCAGCTCGGGGGCAGTCCGGCGCGTCAGCTCGGCCTCCTCGGCGGGCGTAAGCTGGAAGGGTGGGGGGTTCCGACTGAGTTCGTCGAGCGCCCGCGACTGGAGGTTTTGGAGCTGCTCGCCGGCCGCCTTGAGCGAGGCCACGTCGCGGACGCTCGCCAGGATGCCGGCCATCTGATCGATGCCCGCGATCACGGCTCGCGACTGCCGCTCGTGGGCGGCCAGATCGCGCAACGGCGCGGGGGGGAGGAGCGGCGGGGGCAGCGGCCCCAGATCCGGATAGCCGGCGACGTCGTGGGCCGGATCCGAGCCGGTGACGGCGCTCACGACGCGGTCGAACAGGCCGCCGGCCGCGCCCCTCCGCGCCTGGGGAGGCGGTGCTTGCGCCCTCGCGGGCGCGGGGGGCTGGCCGCGGTTGACGAGGACCGCCAGGCCGATGACCAGCGCGACCAGCCCCGCGCAGCCCGCGCCGATCGCGATCAGCCCGGTCGTCGGCGAGCCGTCGCCGGTCGACGCCGATCGCGTCCGCCGCGGGACCACCGGCGTGGGCTCGCCGTCGGCCCCGTCGTCCAGCCAGGACGTGTCGGCGGGCGCGTCAAGCTCGCTGGCGCCCCGGTCCGGGGCCGGTCCCGACGAGTCGCCCTGAACCAGGAAGGCGTGGCCGCATCCCTTGCATCGCACCTTCTTGCCGACGAGGGAAGGGTCCAACCCCGCGCGCTTGCCACAACCCGGGCAGACGGTTTTGAGCTTCATCGCTCGCCCTCCCTCGCGAAAGAGGCCCGCAACCCTTGAGCCTCGATTGCATACTTGGGTTATAACACGGATTGAATCGGCGAGTAAATCTCGGAATGGCCCCGATGCGAGGCGGAGGTCTGCTTTGGAAGATCGGCAGCACTACCTTTGTCGTGTGCGAATCAACGGCACGACAGTGTTCATGCTCTGGTTCTCCGACGATCGAGACGGCTTCGTCCGCGACGAGGCCGGTCGACTCCTGACGGCCGCTACCGCGGAGACGCTGACGGCCGTCGCCCGGTCGCGAGACATCACGCCGGTCGACTGCGATCCGGCCGGCTACGACCTGGACCGCATCCGGGCGTGGTGCTCCGCCCCCGAAGCGTCGGCGATGAATTGCCCGGCCTTGTTGGATGCCTGGAACTTCTTCGACGACATGGCCGGGATGCCCGACGGGGCCGACACGCCGCGGGGCCGGCGGAGTCGTGGCGCGACCGCGTGCTATGAGAAGCTGTTCTGGGGCTCCAACCTGCCAGCCGTCACCCCGCCCGGAGAACGGTTCGCGCCGGAGTGGCGAGCGGACGAATTGATCCAGCTCCGCTCGGTCCTGGAGGCGGGACTCGATCTCGTCGAATCGGAGTTGCGCGCGGCCGGCGTCCGCGTTTGAGATCGGCCCGGCCGGCTCGTTGGAATGGTCGACGGCCCGCGACAAGGACGGCGGGTCGTTCAGATGCCGGCGCGCGAGCCGTCATCGGACATAGCCGCGCGCCGCTCAAGCCGGGACGGAGACGGTCCCCGCCTCGATAGTGGGCTCGGGCACGGGTTCGCCGTCCATGATGAGGCCTTCGATGTGGAAGGCGATGGCCTCGCGGATTCGCCGCTCGGTTTCCTCGCGCGTCTTGCCGGTCGCCACGCAGCCGGGGAGGTCGGGGACGTAAGCGGACCAATTCCGCTCGCCCCGCTCGTAGAGGACGGCGTATGCCTTCATGTCTCATCCTCCATTCGGGCCTGCCGGCGGAAGCTGGCCAACGTCTTCGGATGGACGTCGTCACCGAGATGCCCGGCGACCGTGACTTTCCCAGCCTTGCTGGGATGCCTGAACTGGCGGTGATCGCCGCGGGTTCGGAGCAGGACCCAGCCGTCCCGGGCGAGTTCCTTGAGCACCTCGCGGACCTTCGTACGATTTCTTCACGTCAAGGAGCCCGGACCGGGTGCCGGGCTCCAAGCCCTTGGCATGTTCCCTATCAGCATATAGCGCCCGGGCGACCAAGCCCAGACAAGTCAACGCCAAGAGGACTCGTCATGGCTCTCTCGGGATTCCGCCTCACCCCCCGGCCGCGCGGACGCTTCGCGCGGGCGGCGGAGGTGGTCGACGACCTTCTCGATCGAGCCGAGGCCCATGGGGAAGTGGGGGGGGCGGATGGAGCGGCGGGCGAGGTCGGCGCGGAGGCGGCGGCGGGCGGGGAGGGTCGGAAGGGCGCGGAGGGCGTCGATCTTGCCGAGGTAGAACGGGATGAACCGCAGCCGCGCCAGCCGCCACGCGGCCTGGACCGTCAGCAACGCCATATGGGGGACGACGGCGACGGCCAACGTGCGCGCGGGGAGGTTCGACCAGAAGACCAGCTCGGCGTTGCGCGCCATCATGCGCTGGAGGTTCGGGTCGCGGTGGTCGGCGGTCGCGGAGATGTCGTGGAGGATCCGGCAGCCGGAGGCGTAGACCGTCCGATAGCCGGCCCATCGCAGCTTGAAGCCCAGGTCGACGTCCTCGTAGTACGAGCCGAACGAGGGGTCGAAGCCGCCGACGGCCCGGAGCAGGTCGGCCCGGTAGAACGACGCCGAGCCGCTGGGGGTCATCACGTCCTCGACGGGACGCCCCGCCCACTTCGCGACGGGCTGGCCGTGGCCGCGCTTGGAGGGCCATCCGGCCAGGCTGTAGTCGTCGCCGGCGGAATCGACGCGGTCGGGCCGCGAGCGCGTCAGGACCAGCGGAGAAACCGCGCCGACGGTCGGGTCGCGGAACGGCTCCAGCCCGGCCTCGACCCAGCCAGGGGTGACCTCGGTGTCGTCGTTGAGCACCTGGACGAATCGCCCCCGCGCGGCCCGGACGCCCGCGTTGGCGGCGCGGCAGAAGCCCTGCCCCGGCGGGAGCGCGACCACGCGGACCTGGGGATGCGCGCGGGCGAGCCAGGCGCGCGTGGAGTCGTCCGGGCCGTTGTCGGCCACGACGACCTCGCAGGGGAGCGCGGGGTCCGCGGGGAGGTGGCGGGACAGGGAGTCGAGGCAGGTCTCCAGCAGCCGACGGCCGTGGTAGGTGGGGATGACGACGGAGCAGACGGGCCGGGTCAGGCCTCGGGCTTCCTCGGGGCCGGCGAGTTGTTCCACGAAATCTTCCCCCAGGCGACGTGCTGGACCGTCATGAGCAGGATGCGGAAGTCGATCCAGAACGACCAACGGTTGATGTAGTCCAGGTCGTACTGGATCCGCTTGCGGAGCGAGGTGCGCCCGCGCCAGCCGTGGACCTGGGCCCAGCCGGTCATCCCGCAGGGGACGGCGTGCCGTAGGTTGTAGTCGGGCATGGCGGCGCCGAACTGGTCGACGAACATCGGCCGCTCGGGACGTGGCCCCACGAGGCTCATCTCCCCCTTCAGCACGTTGAAGAGCTGGGGGAGTTCGTCGACGTTGGTGCTCCGCAGCCAGTCGCCGACGCGGGTGCAGCGGGAGTCGTGGTCGGAGGCCCAGATCGGCCCGGTGGCGGCCTCGGCGTCGTTCCGCATGCTGCGGAACTTGATGATGCGGAACCGCCGTCCCCCCTGCCCCACGCGCTCCTGCGTGTAGAAGATCGGCCCGCCGTCGGTCAGCATGATGACCAGGGCGACGGCCAGGAACAGGGGGGAGAGGAGCGTCAGCGCGAGGGCCGACACCAGGACGTCGGTGGCCCGCTTGGCGAGCCGGGCGCCGTCGGTCCGCAGCCACTTGGCCGCGCCGGCGGCGATCGCGCGGAGCGCCGGGGCGGGCCGGGCGAAGCAGGCCGGGGGGTCCAGGTCGAGGTCGGTCAGGTCGGGCGCGTCGCCGCCGACGGCGACCCAATGGACGCGGACGCCGCCGACGGCCAGCCGGGCGAGCCGGGGCCGCAGGTGCTTGCGCGGCCGCGAGTGGGCGACCAGGACGTGCGTGGCGCCGGCGAGGTCGACGATCTCGTCGAGGCGGTCGATGTCCCCCAGGACGGGGAGCGGCCGGGTGCGGGGGTTGACCGCCAGGTGGCGGTCGTGGGCGCGGGGCCCGCGCTTGCGGTGGTGGCCGGCGTCGATGAACCCGATGATCGGCACGGGCCGCGCGTGGAGGCCCCGCAGCAGCTTGCGGGCGTCGCGGGGGGCGCCCACGACGATGATCCGCTCGCGGGGCCGCGCGGCCAGCCCCGCGACCCGCTCGGGCCCGGCGAATTCCAGGGATTCATTCATGAGGCGCCACCGATCCCTCGGCTCGGACTCGGGGGGTCGCGGGGGCCTTCGGTCGCCCGATTGGCCTTTGCGGATCCCCGTCGTTCCCCGTACCATCCTTGGCGAACGCCGCCGGCGCGGCCGTTGGTTTTGCTCAAGCTCTCTCATCGGCCCGGCCGACGGAATCATCCAGTCAAACCGGAAATCCGCCGGGCCCGGCGAGGCCGGCGAACCTGGAGAGGTCCACCGACTTGTCCGATCCCACGCCATCCGCCGCGCCCGCCGAGCCCCGGCTCTCCGTCGTCGTGGTCAACTACGACGGCTGGCCGGACGTGCTCGAACTGGCGGGGCGGCTGGCCCGCGAGCCCGAGTTCCTCTCGGGCGCGTGCCGCGTCGTGGTCGTGGACAACGCCTCGCCCTCGCCGCCCCCGGACGCTTGGAGCTTCCGCGGGCCCGGGTTCCGGCTCGTCTCGCGGCCCGATAATGGCGGATTCGCCGTCGGTGTCAACGCGGGTTGGCGGGCCTGCCCCGCCCCCTGGGTCCTCCTGCTCAACCCGGACGTCGAGGTGGCGCCCGGCTTCCTCGCCCGCGTCCTCGCCCGGATCGACCATTACGAGGCCCGACCGGAGGGCCCGCCGGGGGTCGTCGGCTACGCGCTCCGCAACGAGGACGGCACGCCTCAAGGGTCGGTCGGGGCGTTCCCCGGCCTGCTCCGGACGATCCGCGAGCAGCTCGCCCCGCGCCGACGCCGCAAGTACGTCCCCCAGTCGCGCCTGCTCCCCGGCCCGGTCGACTGGGCGACGGGGGCCTGCCTGCTGGTCGACGGCCGGCTGATGGCCGAGTCCGGGGGGTTCGACGAGGACTTCTTCCTGTACCACGAGGAGGTCGCGTTCTGCCGGGTCGCGGCCGACCTGGGCTACTCCGTGGAGTACGACCCGGCGGTCGCCGCGGTGCATCGAAAGCCCTTGCAGGATCGGGCGATTTCGCCCAAGATGCGCGTCGTCATCCGGCACAGCAAGCTCCTGTACTTCCGCAAGCACCTGCCGCGCTCGCGGTTCCTGGCCCTGGCGGCGGTCGTCGCCCTGGAGGCGAGGCTCCGCGGCGCCTGGGCGCGGGCCCGGGGGAGGGACGCGGAGCGTCGGGCCTGGCGAGAGATCGCCGCGACGGCCCGCGAGCTTCGCCGCGGCGGCGGCCCCCTCGGGCGCGAGGTGATCGAGCGGGCCGAGCGCGCGACGGCCGAGCCCCGCTGGGCCGGCCCCGGCCCGAGCCGGCCGAGGCCCGCGCGACCCCGGCCGGCGCCGCGACGCTGAGCCGTCGGCCGCCGGAGCGTGACGACGGGCGGAGGATCCGCCCGGAGGCGACGAAAGGACGGAACCGACGTGACCCCCGCGCGACACGCCTTGCGAATCGCCCTCCTGACCGCCACGGCCGCCGCCCTGCTCGGCGCGCTGGCCGCGACCACCCAGGTCATGTACGCCGACGGCCTCCGATTCGTCGCCTCGGCCCGCGCGGTCGATCGGGGCGACTGGACCGCTTCCGTCGTCCGCGCCGTCGACCATCCGGTCTACCCCGTCGCCATCGCCGCCACCCGACGCGCGTTCGGGATCGCCGACACCCCCGAGGGCTGGCAGGCGGCGGCGCAGATCGTCTCCGTGCTGGCCGGCGCGGCCCTGGTCGCGCCGCTGTACCTCGTGGCCCTGGAGCTATTCGGCCCGACCGCCGCGTGGCTCGCCTGCCTGCTGACCTTCCTCGTCCCGACGACGGGGCACGTCCTGGCCGACGTCCTCTCCGAGGGGGCCTTCCTGCTGGCGTGGACGTGGGGCGTCTGGTGCGCGCTACGGTTCTTCCGCGCCGGCGCCGCGCGATGGCTGGTCCCGACGATCGCCTGCGCGGGGCTCGCCTACCTGACCCGGCCCGAGGGCCTGCTGCTGCCGGTCGCCCTGGCGACGACGCTGATGCTCGCGCCGCTGTCGGCGTCGTGGCGGCTCCCTCGCGCGGCGTGGCTGAAGGCCGCGGCGCTGGTGGTGGCGGGGCCGGTGCTGGTCGTCGGGCCCTACGTGGCGCTCAAGGGGGGGATCGGGACCAAGCCGGCGGTGTCGCGGCTGCTGGGGACCGCGCCGAAGTCCGCCGCGATGGCCGTCGAGCGCGAGCGGCCCCTCGACCCGGACCAGTCGGCGTGGAAGGCGTTCGCGACGGCCTGGCGCGGGATGTTCCGCGCGGTGCAAGGCGCCATGACGACGCCCCTCCTGCTCCTGGCGGTCGTCGGCCTGGCCCGGCGCGACCCGACGGCGGATTCCGGCCAGGCGCGGGGCCGGCTGTTCGTCGCGATTTACGGTTCGATGTGGATGCTGGCCCTGGTCCGCCTCTACGCGACGGGGGGCTACTGCACGCCCCGGCACGCGTTGATCCTGGCGTTGCCGCTCATCGCCCTGGCGGCGCGCGGGCTGGCGCGGATCGCCGATCGGATCGCCGCGCGAGTGCCCGAGGGGTCGGCCCGGCTGGCCCGGGGCCTCGCCTGCGCGGCGGGCGTCGGGCTGATCGCGGGGGCGTGGGGCCCGGAGACGCTCTCGCCGATCAACGCGGAGTCGGTGGGCTATCGCCGGGCCGGCGCGTGGCTCGCGGCGCACTCGGCGGCCGACGCTCGGGTGCTGGACCTCAAGGGCTGGGCGACGTACTACGCCGACCGCCCCGGCTACTCCTTCGCCAACTACCCGGACGCCGCCGGCGACGCGGGCCTCCGCTACGTCGTGGCCCACGACGCGTTCCTGATCGGCGAATGGCCCTACTGCCAGGCGATCCGCGACCGCGTCGGCGACCGCCCCCCCGCCGTCTCGTTCCCCGAGCGGCCGATCAAGGGCGTCTCGCGCGTCCACGTGTTCGACCTCGCCCCCGACGTGGCCCGTTCCGAGGGGCCCGCGACCCATTGACGCGTCAACCGGACGAAGGAGCGTCGACGTGAGCATCGATCCCGACATCGCCGCCCAGGCCGAGGCCGAGCGCCAGGGGCCGTTCCGTCACGTCGTCCGGGTCGCGCTGCTGATGGCGGCGACGGCCGCGTTCCTGGGGTGGTCGCTCAGGCACTCGGAGGCCGGCCTGCGCGACGGCCTGCGGTCGATCGAGGCGGCGCGGAGCCTGGACGCCGGAGCCTGGCGCGACGGCCTGGGGACGGTCGAGCACCCGCTGCACCCGCTGGCGATCGTCGCCATGCATCGCCTGATCGGCGGCGAGGGGCCGGAGTGGTGGCAGCGCGCGGCGGTCGCGGCGAGCTTCGCGGCCGTGGTGCTCCTGGTCCTCCCGCTCTACCTGACCGGCCGCGACCTGTTCGGCGATCGCGCCGCATGGCTGGCGTGCCTGCTGTTCCTGGTCAACCCGCCGGTGGCCGCGGCCGTGGTCAACGTGCTGAGCGAGACGACGTTCCTGCTCGCGTGGGCGTGGTCGCTGTGGGCCTTCGCGCGGTTCCTGCGCCTCGGCTCGTTCGGCTGGCTGCTCGCCGGCGCCGGCTTCGGCGGCCTGGCGTACCTCGCCCGCCCCGAGGGGCTGCTCCTGCCGGCGAGCCTCCTGCTGACGCTCCTGCTGATCCCGCTGTGGGGCCCGGCCCGCATCCACTGGCCGCGATGGCGCCGCGCGACGGCGCTCCTGGTCCTGGGCGCCTTCACGCTGGCCGGCCCGTACATCGCCGCGACAGGGACGCTCACCGCGAGGCCGGGCCCGGCGCGGGCGCTGGGGCTCGAACCGTCGTCGCCTCCGCTGGCGCTGGAGCGCGAGGCACCGGCCGATCCGGGGCGATCGACGGCCGCGATCCACGCCGCCGCGACGGTCCGCGCCGCGGAGGTCGTCCGTGAGGTCGTCCCGATCGCGCTCCTGGTCGCGGCGGCGCTGGCGATCGCGCTGGCCAGGCGCTCGGACACGCCGGCGCGGACGTGGCTTTTCCTCGGCGTGCTGCTGGCGATCCACGGCCTCGCCCTGACTCGCCTGCACGCGACGGCCGGCTACTGCGCGGCGCGGAACGCGCTCGCGCCGGGGATGGTGCTCACGCTCCTGGCGGCCGGGGGGATCGACGCCCTGATGCGCGGCGTGGGGATCCCGGGCCGGCTCGTCGGCCTGCCTCGCGAGCGGCTGAAGCCGGGGCCGGTCGTCTGGGGGCTCGTGATCGGCCTGGCGGTCCTCGTCCCGAGGGCTCGCGAGCCCGTCGTGCCGACGCCGGGGCCGTTCAACGTCTACTGGGACGCCGGCCGCTGGCTGGCCGACTCGGCGGACGGGGGCGGGATCCTCGACCTGACCGACTGGTCGCTCTACTTCAGCCGCCGAACGGGGGACGGCTTCGCCCGCGTGCGCGAGGCCGCCCACGACCCCGACGTGCGCTGGGTCGTCGCGACGGCCGCGCAGGTGGACGGGCCGTCGACCTACGCCGACGAGGTCCGGGCCCTGATCGGCGACCGCGCGCCCGTCGCCCTGCTCCCCGTGAACCCGCTGCCCGGGCAGGTCCAGGTGCGGGTCTACGACCGCGCCGCCCCGCCGGCGGCGGTGGCGGGGACGAGCCCGGACGCGCCGCCCCGTCGCTGAAACGAGCCGCGCCGGCGCGGTCGCTCACGCCTTGAGCTTGGCGAGCGCCGCGCCCCGGGATTCGACCATGTCGAGGAACTTCTGGATATTCATCGTGCGGAAGATGTCCAGCACGTAGGGCGTCGCCCCGTACAGGACGAGCCGCCCCTTGCGGCGATCGACCCGCCGCTTCAAGGTGACGAGGAAGCCGATCTCCGAGCTGGCGAGATAGCCGATGTCCGTCAGATCGAGCGCGAACCGGCCGTCCTCGCGCGACTCGATCGTCTTGTAGAGCCAATCGCGCCGGGAGAACTGCCAGTCCATGTTCTCCTCGTCCACGGCCTCGAAGCTGACGATCATCACGCCGCCGACCTCGCTCGTCGTGAAGTTGAGCATGCGACGCTCCGGATCGGCCGGGCCGATTGCATCAATGGGGGCGACACCCTCGACGCGCAATAAGGGGGCATCGGGCCCGAGGGGGGCTCGGCGCGGATCATAACCGAACCCAGCCCCGAATCAAGGATGATTCGCGACGATTTGAAAACCACGCCGGATCAGGCTCGCGCCGGGTCGGATTTCACTCGATTAAGAAACGACGACCCGGGCGATGAGGCCGGTCCCGTCGCGGGCGGGGCCGCGGTTCGACGGTCACGCGGCCGTCCACTCGCGGATGGGATGGAGAGGGGACAGAGCAGGCCTCCCGGTATTCGAAAAGCCGACGGCCCGCTTTCACGGGCCGCCGGCGGCGTCTGCGGTCTCGCTCACCTGGAGCGGGTGAACTCCAGGCCCGGGGAGCCAGGATCGGTCCCGGCCAGGTGGAACGAGAAGTGGTCCTCGTCCTTCCAGGCGACCCGGCCGACCATGGGGGGCTGCGAGGCGTCGGCCTCCTGGACCAGCGTCAGGACGCCGCCGGCCAGGCTCCGCGCGCCCTCGAACGACCTGGCCTGGCCGTCCTGGTCGACGGTCCACTCGAAGCGGTCGGCCTTCGTCAGGTCGAGCGTGATCTTGGTCCGCTCGTCGGGCGCGGCGGTCCAGGCCCCTTCCAGCTTCTCGGCGGGGATGTTCACGGCCGGCGAGGCCAGCGCCGGAGCCTCCTGGGCCGGAGCCGGGGCCGGGGCCGCGTCGACAGGCCGGGCGTCGGGGGGGGCGTCGGGGTCCGGCTTGGCACCGGCCGCCGCGCCCAGGGCCTCGCTCCGCGTCTTCTCCAGCGATTGCACGAGCTTCGCGGAGAGGGTGTCGCGCGGTTGCAGCTCGGAGGCGGCCTTGAATTGCTTCAGGCCCTCCTCGCCATGCCCCTGGCCGAGGTAGTGGTAACCCAGCAGGAAGTGGGCCGGCGCCGAGTTCGGCGACGCCTTCACGAAGTCCTCCAACGCGCGGAGTTGCCCCGTGTAGACGGTCGCGTCGTTGTTGTACAGGCCGATCAGCGTTGGCCAGTCCCACCCCGGGCCGATGGAGAGGACCGGGTACAGGGAGGCCGCCGCGTCGTCGTACCGCTTCTGGGCGAACAGCGTCAGGGCCCGGAACTCGTGGAGGTTCGGGTCGTTCGGCAGTTGACGGAGGGCCTGGTCGGTGTAGTCCAGCGCCGCGGTGTACAAGCCGCCCTTGAACGCCTCGCGCCCCCGGTCGAAGAGATCCGTCGCGGTGTCGGCGACCGTGGCGTCGGGGGGAGCGACGGTCGGGTTGATCGGCTGCGAGTAGTCGTAGACGACCTGCGGCTCGACCACCCCCGGCTGTTCGACGATGACCGTCTGCGGGACGACGTAATACGGATTGTAGTAGCTCACCACGCCCCAGTCATAAACCATCGGACCGTAGGCCCAGGACGAGAGCCCCCAGCCGAGGCCCCTGCCCCAGCCCAGGCCGCCGCCCCAACCGAGACCGTTGCCCCAGCCCCAACCCAGGCCATTGCCCCAGCCCCAGCCGAGACCATTGCCCCAGCCCAGGCCGTTGCCCCAACCCCAGCCGAGTCCGTTGCCCCAGCCTAGGCCGCCGAGACCATACCCGAGGCCACCGAGGCCCCAGTTCCCGATACCCCAGCCGAGGCTGCTCCCCAGGCCGAGCCCCAGGCCCCAGCCCAGGCCGTTGCCGAAGCCGCCGCGGTTCCAGCCGCCGCCCCAGCCCCCGCCGCCCCAGCCGCCGCCGCCCCAGCCGCCGCCGCCGCCCCACCAGTTGTTGTTGATATTGTTGATGTTGTTGTTGGTGATGTTGGTCCAGTTGCCGCCGGGGCCGCCGGGCCTTCCGCCCCACCCGCCGCGACCGGGCCGGAAGTCGCCATGACGGCCGGAGTATTG
The DNA here is from genome assembly GCF_037189885.1 of Paludisphaera sp. Lineage (NCBI taxonomy): Bacteria > Pseudomonadati > Planctomycetota > Planctomycetia > Isosphaerales > Isosphaeraceae > Paludisphaera > Paludisphaera sp. The sequence continues at coordinate 5,558 of NZ_JBBCIR010000020.1, read as the reverse complement.
ATCGCGCCAGCCGAGCCCACGCATGCCGGGGTCGCCGCCGGGGCCACGGCCGCCGGGGCCTCGCCGGTCGAAGCCGGTCGGCACATAACGACCATCGCCGCCGGGCCGCATGCCGCCGACCGTCGCGCCGGTCCCCTGCCCGCGACCTCCCAGGGGATTCGAGCCGATGCCCGGCCGCGAGCCGAGCGCCGGGCCGCCGCCAGGCCCGCCGGGGCGCATGCCCCCCACCGCGCCCGGGCCGCGATTGCCGAAGTTGGTCGACCCCGACCCGGGGCCGGGTCGAGTCGCGCCGAGCGCCGGCCCGCCTCCGGGGCCGGGGCGCATGCCGCCCGCGGGTCCGCCGGGACGGTTGGAGCCGAGCGCCGGGCCGCGATTGCCGAAGTTGGTCGAGCCGGGGCCGGGGCGCATGCCGCCGGTCGCCGGGCCGCCCGGGCGATTGGCTCCGAGCGCCGGGCCGCGGTTGCCGAAGTTGGTCGAGCCGGGGCCGGGGCGCATGCCACCCGTCGCGGGGCCGCCGGAGCCGGGGCGATTGGAACCGAGAGCCGGACCGCGGTTGCCGAAGTTCGTCGACCCGGGTCCGGGGCGCATGCCGCCGCCCGCGGGGCCGCCGGGACGGTTGGAGCCGAGCGCCGGGCCGCGGTTGCCGAAGTTCGTCGAGCCAGGGCCGGGGCGCATCCCCCCCGCCGGGCCGCCGGGGCTCGGACGGTTCGCGCCCAGCGCGGGCCCACGGTTGCCGAAGTTCGTCGAGCCGGGGCCGGGGCGCATGCCGCCGGCCGCGGGGCCTCCGCCGGGGCGGGCCGCGCCGAGCGTCGGGCCGCGATTGCCGAAGTTGGTCGAGCCGGAGCCGGGTCGCATCCCGCCCATCGCGGGACCGCTCGGCATGCCGCCGGGCCTCGCGGCGGGGGCGCGCATGCCGCCGGGCATCCCGCCGGGGGCGCGCATCCCGCCGGCTGGGGCACCCGGCGAGCGCATCGCCGAGGGAGCACGCGCGGCCCCCATGCCTCCGGGGGCGCGCATCCCGCCGCCCGGCATCCCGCCGGGGGCGCGCATGCCAGCTCCGCCCATGCCGCCGGGGGCGCGCATCCCGCCGCCGGCCATGCCGCCGGGGGCGCGCATCCCGCCGGGAGCACCGCCGCGCATGCCTCCCATGCCACCGCCCATGCCTCCGCGCATGCCACCCGCGCCGCCGCCACGCATGCCGCCGGGGGCACCGCCCCCCCCGCGCATGCCGCCGCCACGCTGGGCGAAGACCTCGGCGGGGAAGAAGGCGAGGATCGAGGCCAGGCCTGTCGCGATCGCCAAACTCGCTATTCGTCGTTTCATGGTACGGCCCCCGCCCGGTGCTCCGATCTTCGTCTCAGCTAGTATTGTACGCCCGCCTGGCGCACGCGAAGGGGACCGTCCGTGAGCCTCCACGAATATCCATGGCGAATGGCGGGCCATCGATGCCACGGATTCCACTCGCCTTGATTTCTTACGCATGTCGGCCCTTTTCGGATCGAATATCTGGCCTACGAACGTATGATGTCATGGAATCTCCGGCGTCCGGTCGATCTCGAACTTCGGGCTTCGTCCCGGGAGGGCGTGATGATCTCGGCATGGATCCTGGGCCTCGCGGCACTGGCGGCCTTCCCGGAAGGCTCACAGGGCTTCGACCCCGCGGAATATGAGGCGGCCAGGACGAGGGCGGGCCGCAGCGCCGACGCTCACGTCGACCTGGCGCTGTGGTGCGAAACGCGCGGGATGGGGGCCGAAAGGGACCGCCACCTCACGCGGGCCATGCTGCTGGAGCCCGACAACGCGCGGGCTCGCGGCCTGCTCGGGTTCGTGAAGCACCAGGGCCGATGGATGCGTCCGGGCGAGGTCACGCGGTCGGTGGACGAGTCGGCGGAGGCCCGCGCGCTGCTCGATGAATATCTGGAACGTCGCGCCGCGACGGCCGACGACGCCGACAACCAGTACAAGCTGGCCCTCTGGTGCGAGGAGAAGGGGCTGGCGGGGCCGATGGTCGCCCACCTCCGCCGGGTGACCGAACTGGACCCCGGCCGCGACGGCGCCTGGCGGCGGCTCGGCTACAAGAAGGTCGGCTCGCGCTGGATCGACCCGGAGGCCGAGGCCGCCCGCGCCTCGGAGCGCGAGTCCCGGGAGCTGGCCGACAAGGAATGGGGCCCCCGCCTGGAGAAGCTGCGCAACGGCCTGGCCTCGCGCGACAAGGCCCGCCGCGCCGAATCCGCCGCCGAACTCGCCGCGATCACCGACCCCCGCGCCGTGCCGTCGCTGTGGCGCGTCTTCGTGAAGGGGGGCGACGAGCGCCGGCAGCGAGCCGCGATCGACGTCCTCAGCCGGATCGACGCCCCCTCCGCATCGGAGGCACTGGCGATGATCGCCGTCTTCAGCCCCCATGCCCCCCTGCGCTCCGACGCCGCCGCCTTGCTCCAGCTCCGCGACCCCCGCGAGTACGCCAGCCTGCTCGCCGGGTTGCTTCGCAAGGAGGTCCGTTATCAGGTCAGGCAAATCGACGGCCCCGGCTCCCAGGGCGAATTGCGGATCGAGGGGGACGAAGCGGATGTTGTCCGGCGCTACTCGGCACCCGCCAGGCCCCAGGTCGATCCGAGGATGGTGAACGGCGTCGACGAGTTCGGCATGCCGGCGGTTCGAGTGCGGACCGGGGAGATCCTCCAGGGGGGCATTGTCGGCAGCATCGGCTCCGACGGCGATGGCGGCGCAAGTCTCAACTTCGCCAATGGGACGTCAACCGGGATCGCCAACGGGAGCGTCTTGACCCCGGTCGACCCCGCGAGGCTCGCCGGCGTGCTGGAAAGGACCGGTGTCGCCCCCGACCTGAGCCGATCCCTGGCCGGGCAACTCGCCAAGGCCCCCTACATGGTAATCGAGGGGACTCCGAACATGGCCGGCTCTCGGGTCCACACGCTGCACGCCCAGGAGATGGTCTTCCCCGTCGCGCGCATGTCCCGCGAGGCCGAGGCCGCCGCCCAGGTCGCGCGCTGGCAGATGGCCCGAGACGTCGCGCAAATCGAGGCCCGGAACGCCCCCGTCCGCGAGACCAACGAGCGGGTCAAGTCGGTCCTCAAGGGAGCCGGCGCTGGGGACCAAGGCGACGAACCCGAGAAGTGGATGGGTTGGGCCCTCGACCTGGACGGCTACGCGATCGCCGCCCAGAAGGCCCCCGGCTACGAGCGCGACACGGTCGTCGAAGAGGTTCCGATCGCCTTCCAGCCCACGGCTGGCGTCCAGCTCGCGATGGGCGACGTCGTCGGATTCCGAGCGGTGCACTCCTGCTTCGCCGCCGGGACCATGGTTCGCACGCTCCGCGGCCCGATGGCCATCGAGACGATCCTCCCCGGCGACCTGGTTTTGACCGTGGACCCGACGAGCGGGAAGCTGGACTACCGGCCCGTCGTGACCGCGTTCCACAACCCGCCCAACGAGACGTATCGGATCGACATCGGCCGGGAGACGATCCGCCCCACCGGCATCCACCGCCTCTGGAAGGCCGGCCACGGCTGGACCATGGCCCGCGACATCAAGCCCGGCGACCGCCTGCGCGGCGTCGGCGGCGTCTTCGAGGTCGTGTCCGTCGAGAAGGAGCCGGCCCAGCCGGTCTTCAACCTCCTCGTCGACGGCGCCAACGCCTTCTGCGTCGGCGACTCCGACCTGATCGCCCACGACAATAGCCGCGTCGAACCCGTCGCCGAGCCCTTCGACCTGGCGAAGGCACCGTGAGGACGGGGCTTGCTCGTCCCCTCGGGGGAAATGGGCCGATCCGGGGACGACCCCGGACGGCCGATTTCGTCCCCTCTCCCCCCGGGAGAGGGTAGCCGCGCCAGCGGCGGGTGAGGGTCGTCGCGGCGCGGATGGAACACCGGCCGCGCGTGACGTGGGCTGATGCTATCTCCAAACTCCGACGACCCTCACCCCGCCCTTCGGGCCACCCTCTCCCGGGGGGCATAGGTATGGTCACAACTTTTCGAGTTGGCTATCCGGGGCGTTGGGGGAAGAGGCGGGGGAGGACGCGGCGGGCGAGGGCGAGGATCTCGTCGAGGTCTTCATGCCGCATCAAGTCGTCGATCGCCAGCAGGCGCTCCAGGCCGGCCAGCAGGGCCGGGGCGGTCGACTCGACCTTGTGTTTCATCTGTCGGCCCGACAGCCGGACCAGGATCGCCCGCAGCCTCGCCGCCGCCGGCGACTCGTCGCGCCGCAGATGCCAGACCGTCAGGCAGGCCATGCTGGCCGCGCAGAGGCGACGCAGGAAGGCCGCGCCTTCCCGCTGTCGCCACTCCTCGGCGTTCATCCCCGCCGACTTCAGGAGTTTATGGTAAGTCTCGATCTCCCAGCGCCGGGCGTACCAGCGGCCGATCGCGGCGTCGCCGGCCCCCTCGGCCGGGACGTTGGTGAACAGCCGCCATTCGGTCAGCACCGTCCCCATGTCGCCGACCACCCGACTCACGATCATCCGCAAGGTCAGCGGCGGGCCGGGGACCGCCTCCTTCTTCTTGTGGCCGCCGGCGGTCTTCTCGCCGGTGGTCCGCCTCGCCGGCCTGTGCAGCGTCACCGTCGCCTCGGCCGTCCGGACCCGCCCGACGCCGGCGCGCAGGGTGACGATCACAGGCCGGCCGCGGCCGTCGACCGCGTCGGCGAACTCGCCGGCGACGGCCAGATCGGCGACCACCGCGTCCAACTTCCGCTCGCGTCCCTCGCGCAGGACCACCCGCGAGGCGTCGGCGCGGACCAGGAACAGCCGACCGGCGGCGTGCCACCGGCGGTAGTGGCCGACCGAGTCGGCCTCGCGGTCGATGACGTGGACCAGCTCCCGGGGCAGCCGCCAGCCCTCGGCGGCGGCCATGACGTCGCCCAGCTCGTCGACGCGGCCCGGCGTGTCCTGGGCCCCGCCGGGCCGCGTGGAGAGCGTCCCGCCCGCGACCCGGAGCCGGAACTCCATCGGCCCCAGCGGCCGGCCGTCGTCGGCGTCGACGACCAGCGCCGAGCCCAGCTCGTAGCCCACGTCGGTCGCGTGCGAGCGCCGGCGGCGGTCCCCCTTGGAGTCGTGCGCGTTGAAGTTGAACATGCGCCAGTCGTGGACGACCAGGGCGAAGCGGCCGCCCCCCTCGGCGCCCAGGACGGAGCGGATGGCGTCCTGGGCCGGCTCGATCAGGGCGTGGAACGGGACGTCCTCGTTGTTGAGGAACCGACTCATGGCCCGAGCCGCCGCGAACGGCCGGGCCGTCCCCGGCAAGGCCGAGAGCCCCGTGACGGCCGCGTTGACCGAGTGCGCGTGCTCGCTCACGAGCTTCCAGTAGCGGGTCTGAAGCCGTTGGTCCAAGGCGTCGAGGTGGTAGCCATGCCGGCCCAGACTACCACATCGACCCCCGTTTCCCTCGTCGAAAAGTTGTGACCATTGCTCTGTAGAAAACCCATAGTCGCACGATCATAACGTTGAGAGTGATGGCCCGGAGGATGATCTCGCGGGCCTGGGACGGTTCCGTCCGCGCGCGGAGCGCCGAGCCCAGATGACGCTTGATCATCGAGTTCACCGTCTC
>NZ_JBBCIR010000019.1:0-69747 GCF_037189885.1 Paludisphaera sp. | reverse complement strand
CGGGAAGTCGACGTCCTCGACCCAGTCGAGGAGGATGGAAGTCGCGAACTCCTCGTCGGTGATCACCCCGCGGGCGTGCAAGGCGGCCAGCTTGCCCAGATGTTCGAGGGTCGTCCCGCTCATGCGCCCTCCGAGTCGCGGTCAGAGCGTCACGCGGCGGCCTTCGCGGGCGGATTCCTTCTCGGCGAGGACCAGGCGGACGGTCTCGCGGGACTGGAACGGGGTGACGACGGGCTCGAGCTTCTCGCCGGCGGCGGCGCGGGCGAAGTGGTCGATCTCGCGGGTGTAGCCGTCGCCGGCGGGCAGCTCGGGGGTGAACGGCTCGCCCTCGGCGGGGCAGACGCGGTAGGCGGGGGCGCGGGTGCAGTCGTAGACGATCGTGGCCCGCTCCAGCACGATGTTGAAGCTCATCTCGAAGCCGAAGGTGGGCGCCATCCGCCAGGTGCTCTCGGCCACGACGGCCGGGCCGCCGGGGTAGAAGTACTGGCTGGAGATGTACGCCTGCGGCGGGTCGGAGATGCTGGAGACGGCGGACGGCATCCCGAACAGGTGGTGGATATAGTCCGTGTCGTGGATGTGCAGGTCCAGCGGCTGGCCGCCGGAGCGCGACTCGTCGGCGAACCAGTTGTCCGGGCTCCAGTTCGGCGCGGTGCTGAACCGCCGGAAGCTGGCGGCGATCGGCTTGCCGTACTCGCCGGAGTTCACCAGGTCGCGGGCGACGACGTACTCGGGCCAGAACCGGATGCAGTGGCCGATCTGGAGGATCTTGCCCGTCTCCTCGGCCGCGGCGACCATCCGGTCGCACTCGGCCGGGTTCAGCGCCATCGGCTTCTCGCAGAGGACGTGCACGCCCGCCTTCAGCGCCTTGATGGTGGCGTCCGGGTGGACGAACGTCGGCAGGGTGAGCGAGATCGCGTCGACCGTCCCGGAGGCGAGCAGGGCGTCGAAGTCCGTGAAGGTCTGGATGCCCGTCAGGTCGATGTGGTCGGCCGCCCCCTGGACGTTCCCCTTGGGCGCGCCGCCGATGTCGGACAATACCTTGGGATTGGCCTCGCAGATGGCCGTGATCTTCGCCCCCGGCTGCGTCTTCCAGCACCGATAATGCATCCGGCCCATGAACCCAAGACCGACGATCCCGACCCGAATCATGACGGCGTCCTTCGATATTTCGCGGGGGTGGATGCGACACGGCGGCCGAGGGGAGGGCTGCGCCACCGTTCGGAAAGTCCAACCAGGATACCAGGCACGGCGCGTCGATCCAAGCGCGCCTTGCGCGAGTCGACGACGGCGCCCGGGACTTGCCGTGCCCCGTCGGGCGCGGTATCGATGGCTCGGTGTTCAACATGCGTTGATGTTCCGGGACCGAGGGGGGCGCGATGGCGACTCGAATCATCGGCGGGCGGATCGCGCCCGTCTTGTTCCTGGGGACGATCGTGGCGCTCGCCGGACTCGCCCGCGCCGCCGCGCCCGTCGAGGCGGGCAAGGTCGCGGAGATCTCGTTCGAATCGAGGAAGGCCCGGCCGGACCCGTTCCACGACGTCGCGCTGGACGTGGTCTTCACCGCGCCCGACGGCGCGACGTTCCGCGTCCCGGCGTTCTGGGCCGGCGGCTCGACGTGGAAGGTCCGCTACTCCGGCCGGACGCCCGGCGTCCATCGCTATCGGACGGAATGCGCCGACGTCGACGACGCCGCGCTGCACGGCGTCGAGGGGGCGGTGGAGGTGGTCCCCTACGCGGGGGACAATCCCCTGCTCCGCCACGGCCCCGTCCGGGCGGCCGACGACCGCCGCCACTTCGCTCACGCCGACGGCACCCCCTTCTTCTGGCTCGGCGACACCTGGTGGATGGGCCTGTCGGAGCGGCTCGCGTTCCCGGACGACTTCCGTAGGCTCGTCGACGACCGCGTCGCCAAGGGGTTCAACGTCGTCCAGATCGTCGCCGGGCTCTATCCCGACATGCCCGCGTTCGACCCCCGCGGCCGCAACGAGGCCGGCTTCCCCTGGGAGCCTGACTACGCCCGGATCAACCCGGCCTACTTCGACGCCGCCGACCGTCGCATCGCCGAACTCGCGGAGCGCGGGCTCACCCCCTGCGTGGTCGGCGCGTGGGGCTACCACCTCCCCTGGCTGGGCGAGGCGAGGATGAAGCAGCACTGGCGCTACCTCGTCGCGCGGTGGGGGGCGTACCCCGTCGTCTGGTGCGTCGCCGGGGAGACGACCATGCCGTTCTACCTCTCCAACACCAAGGCGGAGGACTCCGAGCGCCAGAAGCGGGGCTGGACCGAGGTCGCGGCCTACCTGCGCGAGATCGACCCGTTCCATCGGCTCGTCACCACCCACCCCTCGCGCACGGCGCGGGAGAGCGTGACCGACCCCGCGGTGCTCGACTTCGACATGCAGCAGACCGGCCACGGCACCCCGCCCGAGGGGCACGCCGCGCTCGCCTCGCAGGGCTGGGACGCCATGCCGACCATGCCCGTCATCAGCGGCGAGGCCCGCTACGAGGCGCTGGAGATCAACCCCACCCTCACCGACGCCGACGCCCGCAAGGCGTTCTGGTCGCACGTCGTCGCGAGCGGGTGCGCCGGGCACACTTACGGCGTGAACGGCGTCTGGCAGGTGAACCGGAAGGACCACCCCTACGGCAACTCCCCCGCCGGCAACAACTGGGGGACGACGCCCTGGGACGTCGCCATGTCCCTCCCCGGTTCGTCCCAACTGGCCGCCGCGGCCAGGCTCATCACCTCCATCCCCGGCTGGGACCGCTTCGAGCCCCGCCCCGACCTCGTCGCCTGGGCCGACCCCGCCGAGAAGGCCCCCGCACCGCTCTGCGTCGCCACCCCGGACGGCTCGCGGCTCATCTACATCTTGAAGCCCGGCGCCGCGCGGCTGACCGGCCTCCCCGCGGAGAAGGCGTTCGAACTCCGCTGGTTCGACCCCGTCTCCGGGACCACCGCCGACCCCGTCCCCCTCCCCGCGACCCCCGATGGCGCGGCGACCATCTCCCCCCCCGATGGGGACCACGACTGGGCCGTGGTGGTGACGCCGAAGGGTTGACTCCTGGGGAAGCCTGGCGAAGAATCGAATTCGGTTCTCATTCGATTCCAGGGGGTGCCATGTTCGATCTGAGCCGCGATATCCAGTCCCTGACGGATTTCAAGAAAAGCACGCCGGACTTCCTCAAGCAACTGCGCGAAACCGGGGAGCCGATCGTCCTAACGATCAATGGCAAGGCGGAACTCGTCGTCCAAGACGCCGCCTCGTATCAGAAGCTTCGGGAGCAATTAGAGGCGGCCCGTGTGTTCGAGGGGCTCCGCGAGGGCATCGAAGACCTGAAGGCCGGGCGAACCGTGTCGCTGGACGAGTTCAAGGAACACGCCCGAAAGAAGCATGGGATCCAGGCGTGAAGTACCGCGTGCGCGTCGCCCGGCGAGCGCTGACGGACGCCGACGATATCCATTCCTGGATGACGGCGAACTTGTCGCGGGATTACGCGGACCGGTGGTACATCGGCTTGTTCGACGAGATCGAGAAGCTGGCGGGTCATCCCTGGCTTCACCCCACGGCGATGGAGAGCGAGGATCACCACGTCCCGCTCCGCGAGGCCATGTATGGGAAGCGCAAGAGCAAATACCGCATCCTCTACACGGTCCAGGACGATGAGGTGATCGTCCTCTACATTCACCACTCATCCCGCGGGACGTTGGAGATGTGATCGGGGAGCCGGCCATCCTCGAAATCCTTCAACATATTCCCGCCCCCCGTTGCGGCGTGCTCGCGCCTGGGGCATGATCGAGCGTGGCGCGACTCGCGCGCCGGGGAGTGCGGAGCGATGATGAAGATTTGGTCGCGCTTGCGGATGTGCCTGGTTCAAGGTCTTGTCGCGGGGGGCTTGGTCATGGCGACGGCGGGGGACGTCGGGGCTCAGTCCCGGGCGAATTACGACGAGGCGAAGGTCGGGCCGTACACGCTCCCCGACCCGCTCCGGACGGCCGAGGGCCGCGAGGTGACGTCGGCCGAGCTGTGGGCGAAGACCCGCCGGCCCGAACTGCTCCGGCTGTTCGAAACCCACGTCTACGGCAAGACCCCGAAGCCCGAGGCACCCCTCCCCGTCGTGTACGAGGTCGTCTCGGAAAACCCGGACGCCCTGGGGGGCAAGGCCGTCCGGCGCGAGGTGACGATCAGGTTCGGCGAGGGGCCGGACGCCCCCCACATCGACCTCCTGGTCTTCCTGCCGAAGGACGCCTCGAAGGATAAGCCCGCCGCGGCCTTCCTGGGGCTGAACTTCGACGGCAACCACTCCGTGTCGCATGACCCGGACGTCCGGCTCCCGACCTCCTGGATGCGCGAGGGCCAGGGCAAGGCCGTGGTCGACCATCGCGCGACCGAGGGGGGCCGCGGGGGCACGGCCGATCGCTGGTGCGTCGAGAAGGTCGTCGGGCGCGGCTACGCGGTGGCGACCGCCTGCTACAACGACATCGACCCGGACTTCGACGACGGCTTCCAGAACGGCGTCCACCCGCTGTTTTATCGCCCCGGCCAGACGAGGCCCGACGCCGACCAGTGGGGGTCCATCGGCGCGTGGGCCTGGGGCCTGAGCCGGGCGCTCGACTACCTGGAGACGACGCCGGAGGTTGACGCGAGGCGCGTCGCGGTGCTGGGCCATTCGCGGCTCGGCAAGACGTCGCTCTGGGCCGGCGCCCAGGACCAGCGATTCGCGATGGTCATCTCCAACAACTCCGGCGAGGGGGGCGCGTCGCTCGCCCGCCGCAACTTCGGCGAGACCGTGGCCGACCTCAACAGGAACTTCCCGCACTGGTTCTGCGGCAACTACAAGCAGTATTCCGACGACGTGGACGGGCTTCCCGTCGACCAGCACCAGCTCATCGCGCTGATCGCCCCCCGCCCCGTCCTGGTCAGCAGCGCCGAGGAGGACCGCTGGGCCGACCCTCGCGGAGAATTCCTCGCGGCCCAGGGCGCCGACCCGGTCTATCGCCTGCTGGGCACCGACGGCCTGCTCCTCTCCGAATGGCCCGCCGCGACCGAGGACTCGCTCAGCAAGGGGACCATCGGCTATCGCCACCGCCCCGGCAAGCACGACGTCACTCCGTCGGACTGGGACGCCTTCCTCGACTTCGCCGACGTCCACCTGACGCCGCGTTGAGCCCGGCGACCTCAACGCCAGGCCGACGCGTGGGCGGCGGCGAACCGGTCGAACGTCCGCGGCGGCCGGCCGAGCAGCCCGGCGACCTCGGCGTCGGCCGCGGCGCACCAGCCCTCGCGGGCCAGCGCGTAGAAGCGGAGGACGCGGCCGACCTGGGCCGGCGGGAAGCCGCGTCGCTCCATCAGGCGGCGGGCCTCGTCCTCGTCGAGCGCGACGTAGCGGACGTCGCGCCCGGCCGCCCTCGCGATCGTCGCGGCGACCTCGTGGTGGCCCAACGACTCCGGGCCGTTGACGTCGACCGCCCTGCCGATCAGGGCGTCGTCGGTCAGGGCGCGGGCCATCACGGCGGCGACGTCCTCGGCGTCGACGTAGGCGATTCGGGCGTCCCCCAGCGGGAGGCTCAGCGTCCCCTTCGCGGCGACCTCGGCGCTCAGCGGCGGCCGGGCGAGCATCTGCATGAAGAAGTTGGGCCGGACGTGCGTCCACGCCATCCCCGACCCCTCGACCAGCCGCTCCACCCGGCGGAGCGAGAAGTCTTCCCGGCGCCCCGCCCCCAGCGCCGAGAGCGTGGCCACCCGCCGCACGCCCGCCGCGGCCATCGCCGCGACGACCGGCGCGGCGTGGACGCGCGCCTCCTCATCGCCCGGGCGCGAGATCAGCATCACGGCCGAAACCCCCTCGAACGCCGGTCCGTGAGTCGACCGGTCGAGCAGGTCGAACCGGACCATCCCCGGCCCCTCCGGCGCGCGCGACGCCCCCCGGACCGCCAGCCCCCGCGCCCGCATCGCGGCGACCACGCGACGGCCGACCTCCCCCGTCGCCCCCAGGATCAAGCAGACCTCGGACATGGACCCGCCCCCGAACTCGGCCTTCTAGGATAGTAACGGACGCGTTACTATATCGCCATGAACGCGAAGGACAAGAGCCGGGAGGCGACGAAGCGGGCGTTCGCGGCGGCGCTGGCGGACGAGCTGGCGGCGGGGCGATCGCCGACGGTGGAGGGGGTGGCGGCGCGCGCGGGCGCGAACAAGGCGCTCGTCTACCGCTACTTCGGCGGCCTGCCGGGGCTGATCGCGGCGTACGCGGCGGGCGAATCGTTCATGCCTTCGGCCGCCGAGCTGCTGGAGCTGGCCGGGTCGCCGGGGGGGAAGTCGGCGCGGGATCGGTTCGCGGCCTGCGCCGCGGCGACGGTCTCCGCGCTGGCGAGGCGTCCGGCGACGGTGCAGGTGCTCCTGCGGCTGCCGACCTTCGACGCCGAGACGCTGGCCGCGCTGCGCGAGGGCCGGGCCCGGGGGATCGCCCAGATCCGCGAGGCGTTCGGCGACCCGGACCCCGGCCTGGGTTTCGACGCCGACGTCGCGTTCGGCCTGCTGATCTCGGGCGCGTGCCAGATGCTCGCCGCCGGCCGGTCCACCTGGCTCGGCGGCGAGCTATCCCCGGAAGAGTTGGCCGCCCAACTGGGCCGGACCATCCGGGGCATGCTGGGGGCCTCGTGAGCGGGCGCGGGGCGGCACCGGGTTCTTCGGCCCGGTCCGCGGCGCCGGGAAGAGCCCCCAGGCGCGAACCTCGGCCCGGCTCGGCGCGTCGGGTAAGACCGTGTTGCCGGGGTCCGGACACGGGGCTAGAATAGCCTGTACGCCCGACCGCGATCGCCGCGGATCGGCCGTGACGCCACTTCTCCTTTCCTCACGCGAAGGAGGCCGACGATGACTTTCCACTCCCGCCCTATTGAATCGTCGGGCCCGATCGCTCCGTTCCGTCCCTCCGCGGATCGTCGCTGAGACGACGCCCCCCGCGCGAGCAATTCGTTACGACATCGGGCCGAACCCTCGTCCCCGTCCGACCCGTCGCGCGCCCGTCATCCGGGGCGCCGAGGGCCGGCGCCGCGCCCGCGCGGCGTCGGGACGCGCGGGGATTCCATCCGCGTAACCGTCGAAGAAATCACGAGGAAGATCATGGGACGTCATTCCCCCATCTCCCGGGTCGAGGATCTGGCCCCGGCGGAGGTCGCGGGCCGCGCCTGGCCTCGTCGCCGGCGCGGCGGGCGAGGCGTGGGCCTCGCGGATCCGGTCGATCGCAAGGCCATGCAGCTCTGCCACCAAGTCGCCGTGACGCTCAACGAGGTCCTCGCGGATTGCGCCGACCCGGTGTTGCAGGGCCTGCAAGTCGTCAACGTCGAGCCCGCGCCGGACGCCTCCCGGCTGTCCGTCGCCCTGGCCTGCGACGACGACCAGGCCCTCTCTCGCGTCGAGGACCACCTGGCCCGCGCCTCCGGCCACCTCCGCGCCGAGGTCGCCCAGGCCGTCACCCGCAAGCGCGCGCCGATGCTGGTCTACCACATCGCCGCCGCCCCCGGCTGACGGGGAGGCTCCAGACGGAGTCGCGGCCGCCGGATTGGAATCGATCCGGCGGCCGATTTCGTCCCCCCTCCCGCCGGGGGGGGGCTCGCGATTTATGCTCGCCGGGGGAGCGGCGCGGCGATCACGCCTTCGGCGGGTTCAGCGGCGGGATGTCGTCCAGCGGGTCGATCTCGGCATCAGGCATGGGCTTCGGCTCGACCCGGGGCTTCGCCGGCAGCGGCGTGTTGTCCGGGCGCGCGGGGCGCGGGTCGGGGATGGCGCTGGGGAGGTCCTCGTCGTTGGCCGGCGGCGAGGTCCGGGGCGCCGGGCGGGCCTCCGGGAGCGGGTCCAGGTCGTCGGCCTCGTAGGGCTCGGGCCGGATGACGCGGGGACGCGGACGGACGGGCCGGTCGGTGGCCCGGGGCTTCGCGCCCTCGACGATCGGGGCGTCCCCCTCGATGATGATGGTCTCGTCCTCGATCACCTGGCCGGGGACGATGGGGACCGGGTAGGCCGTCTTCTCGGAGAGGAGGGCCTGGAGGATGCCGACCTCGCCCGTGACGGGGAGCGTGCTGTTGACGGCCAGGATCTCGCCGACGGAGACCGCGCGGCCGTAGTAGTGCATGTTCGCCCGCCAGTCGATCTGGAGCGTCCCCCCCTCGGCCGAGACGCCGGCGAAGACGCCCCGGCTGTTGGAGTAGGAGAGGATCTCCGACTTCAAAGCCACGTCGGTCGCGGCCTCGAACCGCTTGCCGGCCGGCCCGGCCGCCACGCCCACGTCGACGCCCAGGGTCAGCTTGTCGCGGCCCTTGATGAATCGGTCCAGCCCGCGCTGGGTCTGGAAGACCAGGATCAGGTCGGTCTTCTGGGCGCCCGCCTGGAGGCCGAAGCTGCCGCCGACCAGGTGGATGAACACCGGGTTGCTCCACGAGCCGTCGGGCTGGCGGACCATCAGCAGGCCTCGGCCGAACCGCGCGCCGACGACGAAGCCGGCCTTGAACATGTTCGGGACGATGACGATCCCCCGGGCCTCGCGCATCACCAGCCGGGGCATCCCGGTCTTGGGGTTGCGCGTCACCTCGCTCATCGCCTGGATCGACTGGCCGATCACGACGTCGGGCGGCTTCTGCGCCCGCGCCGTCGTCGGCGCGACGAGTCCCAGGCCCAGGCCAAGCCCCAGGCCCAACAGGGCGAGTCGAAGTCGGTTCGGGGTCCGCGTCATGGTTTGTTCTCGCTGCGCCTTCGCGATGGCCGCCACGCTCCCGAGTCGTCGACGCGGGCGCGGCGGGGTCATCGGCGGCTTCTACAGCCGATCGGGTTTTTCGTCAAGATGAGCAAGCCTCGTGCCGACGGGGCGGCTAGACGATCCCCCCGTCCCCGTCGCAGTAGCAGGCGTCGGACCCGTACTTGTGCCACTCTTCCCGCATGGCGGTAAGTTCTTCCAGGCGGGCGAGGACGGCGTCCCGGCCCTGGTAGGCCCGGCCGTCGTCGACCAGCGCCGGGGGACGCGCCCCCGCCGGCAGGCCTTCGTGGTCGGGGTCGGCCGTCGCGACCACGACCACCTCATGGGCCAGCGCCGAATCCTGGAGGGCCCGCCGAAGTTCCCGGCCCGTCGGGTCGTGGGCCGTCGTGTACAGCGTCAACATCGCCGCGACTCCTGGTTGGACGTTCCGCGCCCGGTCCATTATAGGGGCGGCCGCCGGGAGGAGGCGGGAGACGTCGAGGGCGCTTCGGGCCGAGCGTCGCGGGCGTCAGCCGACCGGGACGAGGTAGCTGACCAGCTTCCGGATCCGGCCCTCGCGCATCTCGAAGACGTCGCGGAAGGCGAGGTCGACGACGGCGCCGTCCGAGCGATGGGCTCGCACGCTCCCCTCCGCGATCACCACGTCGCGCTCCTCGGTCAGCCGGGAGACGGCGATCTCCGGGAGCCCCGAGAAGCCCTCGCCCTCGATGTGGCCGTCGAACGCGTCCTTGCCCTGGATGCGGAAATGGCCGGGGATTTCCCACTCCACGTCGTCGGTCAGGCACGCCAGGATCCGGGCGTGGTCGCCGCGGCGGAAGCCTTCCATGTATTCGTCGACGACCTGCTTGTTCGGGCTCATGGCTCTCTTCCCCCGGCCGGAGTCATCGGATGATGCGGAGATCCAACGGCGCGTCGTCGCGGGCGATCGGCGGGCGGACGCGGGGGTCGGACAGGGCGTCGTCCATGCGGAGCGGGGTCCGGCCCTCCGGCCGCGCGACGCGCGTCGGCGGGTCCTCGCCGGCCGCCAGCGCGGCGCGGCGGTCGGCGTACTCCTCGTAATGCAGGTCGAGGATCCGATGCATCTCCACGATGGCCGGCTCGACCTCCTGGGCGCTGTGGCCGCTGGAGACGACCAGCTCGGACATGGCGCCGTCGAGGTGGGCGCTCATGTAGGGGACGACGCCGTCGCCCCCCTCCGGCAGCGGCTCCCTGCCGTCGTGGCCGATGATCGAGTGGAACGGGATGTCCTCGCGCATCTGTAGTTTGGAGATCGCCTGGAGCACCGGGTTGGACAGGCCGAGCTGCGCGACGCTGGTGGCGTAGCGGCGGTTGCGGAAGTCCCAGCCCACGTCGTCGCCGCCGTTGAGCTTCGCCAGCGCCCCCTGGATGTCCACCACCTCCTTCGGCACGCGGATCAGCCGCGAGGCGATCCGCCCGACCCAGGCGTCCCCCATCGGGCTGCCGTGGTGCGGCGTCGCCACGAAGACCACCCGGTCGACCGTCGGCACCGGCGCGAAGAACATGGAATCCATCAGCATCCGCTTCGGCTCGTCGGCCAGGACGATCTGGTCGGGCGACTTGTTCGACGCCGCCTTCCAAAGCTCGTCGCGGCTGTCCGTGACCATCAGCCGCGAGAGCAGCCCCCCCATGCTATGGCCGACCAGGACCATGTGGTCGAGCGCCGGGTCGTCGAAACCGGGGTCGAAGTCGTCGCGGATCGAGACCAGCGACGACCGCAGCCGCGCGGCCGAGGTCAGGATGGGGTTCCCGGTCGAGTAGAAGAACATCCAGAATTGATAGCGCTTGCGCAATTCCGGGTCGCCGCGCAGCTCGTTGATGGCGTCGGCCCAGCCGCTGGGGCTGGACATCAGGCCGTGGACGAAGACGACGGGGATCTTGCCCGGCTGGTACGGGTCCATCATGAAGATGCCCGTCCGGCCGTCGTACTCCGAGGGATAGAGGACGCCCAGGCGGCCGACGAGGTCGAGGTTCCCCTCGTGGAACTGGCGGGCGACGCCGATGGTCATGTCGTAGGCCATCGGCATCGGCGGGCGGCCGTCGGGCGCCCAGAGCATGTCGGGGTCGGCGACCGGGTCGTGCAGCTCCAGCACGGCCGGCGGCTCCCCCGCGCGGCCGGGGCGGAGGACGGCCGACGCCGACCGGAAAAGTTGGGCCGGGAAGTGCCGCTCCGACGGGTCCGTCACGTCGACGGCCCCCTCGATGGTCCGATCGCGGGCCTCGACGGGGCGCGCCATGCGGATCACCACCGGCGCGCCGATCCCCCCGCGCCCCATCGCCTTGCGGAAGCCCTTCACCTCGAACTCCCGCGAGGGGAGGACCTCCTGCCAGAGCGCCGCGTCGTGGATCCCGACCCGGCCGGACACCCCGACGCCCGACTGCCGCAGCGCCTCGGCCCAGCTCACGCCCTTCTCGGACTTGGATCGGCGGTCGGCCGACAGCAGCATGTACTCGATCGCGCGGCGGTAGGCGTCGCGGGCGTCGGCGTGGACGGGCGAGGGGTCGACCGCGTCTCCCCCCTCCGCGACGACCGGCAGAGCCTCCAGAGCGGCGTCGCGGAAGTAGCCGACGGCCCATCGCGCGTGCTTGCGGTCCAGCTCCATCCCGGTGCGGATCAGGGCGTGAGCCCGGACGTTCCGCGCCGGGGCGTTGGCGGACGTCGCGACGACGTCATGCGTCTCGCGCCCGATCACCGACTTCTGATGGACGACGATCGACGCGCAGCCCCCGGCCGACGCCGCCCACGCGCACGCCGCCAGCAGCAACCAGGCCCCGCGCCCCCGTCGCATCATCCCGGATTCTCCCCCCGGCGGCGGATCGCCGCGATCGACATGAATTCGGGGGGATCATAGCCGCCTCCGCGATCCTGTCTGCGCCAATCCGCCCGGCCCGACTCGGAGGCGACGCGCGGGGAGGACCGGCCGACACAAGGCCCGAGGCGAGACGGCACCGCCGATCCGTCACGAGGCCTCCGAAGGGCGTCCTCCGCGAATCAATCTCCTCGGCGATATGCGGCGCTTGAGACCATTCCAGCATTGTTGCGTGATCGAGGGCGGATGGCTCAGGTATCGAAACTGGCCGCGATCAAGGCCGTGGAAGCCGAACGCCTGCTCGGGATCGAAGTCGGGGCCCCAGTCGGCCAGCTTGTATTCCACGGCGAAGCGCCGGGCGACCTCCATCGGCGCGACCCGACATCCCGCTTCTTCCCATGCCTTCACGTGCGTCCGGCAGCACCACAGGTCTTCCGGCTTGTTGTCCCGGTTGAATGGGGCTCGTTTCCCCACCTCCAGCCACCTCCTGGATCGCAGCGAGAAGCCACCATTCCCGACCCGGCGTCGATAGCTCGGGAACGGGATCGACAGGGGCCACATGCTCCGCCATGGGGCCCCGATGTAGTCATATTCGAGGAAACCTTCGTCCCAGGCGTCGGGGTTCTTCGCCCACCCGTCCCATTGCACGACGATGCAGAAGTCGGTTTCGATGTGATCGGCCAGCGAGTGCAGGATGAATTGAGAGTACCGCGACCTAAGCGGGCCCCGCGGCTTCTGGACCACCAGCCCGTCGTGATCGTCGACCGCGTCCGTGATGAGCAGCTTCGTCACGGGCCTCGGGATGCAGGCGGCCGTCCGGTGGATGGCCTCCGCGTGCGGGTCCAGGCGATAGCCGTCCGTGATGGCGACGACCGTGATCGATGGCGGTGTATCCATTTTGTCCCCTGCCACCGCTCGCCGGCGGCCAGTCTCCCGCTACTTCGAGGAGCCCGATCGTTCGAAGTCTGACCTGTATCCAGTCATCCGCCTATGGTGAGACCGTCGCGGGCTTTTGCGGCGAGTCGTCGGGGCACCCAGAACCCCCTGATCGGATTCTGACCCTTCCTCCGTCGCCGATGGGGCTACTTCTCGGTTCCGGTGAGAACTCGGACGAGCCGCCTCAGGGCGTCGCGGCGGCGACTGGACTGGATCCGAGCATTGCTCAAGGGGATTCTCCGCCCTTGAGCAGCAGGGCTCGGAACTTGCTCAAAGCTCGCAAGACAATCCTGGACTCGATGCCTCGGCCGTACCCCGGGCCAACGGCCGTTCGGAGGAACGAAAGTGGGATCATATCGCCGAAATTCTTGACTGTTTTCTCCACCGCGTCCAGGAGCTTGAGGTTTTGCTCAAGCACGCGACCGTCGCTTAGACAGGCATCCAGCTGGAGGTCGATGCAGCCGACGCCGGAATGTTCAATATTTGATAGCCATTCGCGAAATTGCTTCGTCATAATGCTGCGCGGATCGTAGTCTTGCCTGTGCACAATGAATTCATTTGACATCAGCTTGACAATGGCTTCAATCAAGGAGTCATGGAGAAGAATTGTACGCCCATCGAAATCCAGGTACGAATGGCCCATTTTGCCTCTCCAGCGTCGGAGGGGAGGAAGGGACCTGGAGCCGATCGAGGAACATCTGGTGTCGGTTGAGACTTTGACACCGGACGATCCCGCCGCGCGGCAAGGATCGCATGCCATGATGCGTCGATCGCCGCCTCAGCGGAGCGGCTTGATCCGCGCGTTGCGGATGAAGATGGGCTCGTTGTCGCGGCTCAGGTGCTGGAAGCCGATGTGCCCGGAGTGCGGGCGATCCTTCAGGGGCGGGGCCTCGCTGCCGTCGTGCCTCCGGGTCGGGCGGACCTGCGCGGCGAGGTCGACATCCTGGATGACGCGGTCGTTGAAGGTGACCTTCAGGTGGCTCCCCTTCAACTCGATCCGGCAGGAGTTCCACTCGGTCGGCCGGTAGACCTGCTCGGCCGGGGCGAGGGCGCGGTAGATGGCGCCGGTCAGCTCGGCCTCGGTCGCGCCGGGGTTGTAGCGCAGGTCGGCGATCTGCATCTCCATCGCCTCGAAGGCCGGGTCGCCGTCCAGGGGCGTCCGCAGGGCGACGCCGCTGTTGCCGCGCTCGGTGAGCTTGATCTCGAACTCCAGGACGAAGTCGTCGTACTGCTTCTCGCTCACCAGCCACGTCCCGCGACGGTCGCCGGCGCGGAGGACGCCGTCCTTCACCGTCCATTCGCTGTCGGGACCGGCCTCGTTCCCCAGGTCGTCCCAGGCCCTGACGAGCCATCCTTTCGGCGCGCCCTCGTCCGGGAAGAGCGGGGCGAAGCCCTCCTCGCCCGGGGCGGGCGCGGCGGCCAGGATCAGGGCGAGGCAGGCGGCCAGGGTCGGCGGGAGGGGTCGGCGCATCGGTGTCGTCCTTTCGAGGCGGCGTCTCAGGGGGCCGGCGGCATGGCCTGCTCTTGCTGCTCCTGGAATGCCTTCGGGCCGATGATGTGCAGGCCGACGCCGCGCCCGTCGGGGGTGATGACGAACAGCGGGAGGCCTCGTTCCAGGTCGTGGTCGCGGAGCGCGGCGAGGAACCCGAGGACGTTGCCGACGCGCGCCTCGCCGACGGCGATGATCCACATGCCTGGGCGCAGGCCGGCGTTGAAGGCCGGGCCGGCGGAGACCACGCGGTCGACCTCCACGATCGTCCGTGGCTTGCCGTCGGGGCCGGGGGCGTCCGACTCCTTCACGCGGAAGCCCAGCGGGGCGATCTCGGGGTTGGTGGGGCTCTCGGCCAGCGTCACTCGCGCCGATTGCTCGGCGCCGTCGCGGTAGAAGTCCACCGGCGCCTCGATCCCCGCGCCAAGCTCGGCGGTGACGTAGCGCAGGCCGGTCGGGTCGTGGACCTTGCGGCCGTCCAGCGCGGTGATGACGTCGCCGGCCCGGATCCCGGCGCGGGCGGCGGGCCCGTCGGGGATCACGCCGCCGACCACCACGCCCTCCACGTCGGCCGGCACCTTCAGCGCCTTCGCGGCCTCGCCGTCCAGGGGTTGCAGGGCGATGCCCAGGAAGCCCCGCGTCACCTTGCCGTCCTTGATGAGCGCCTCGACGATCCGGCGCGCCAGCGACGACGGGATGGCCAGCCCGATCCCCTCGTAGCCGCCCGACTGCGTGATGATGGCCGTGTTGATGCCGACGATCCGCCCGGTCAGGTCGACGAGCGGCCCGCCGGAGTTGCCCGGGTTGATGGCGGCGTCGGTCTGGATGAACGACTCGTACTCGGCGATCCGCAGGTCGTTGCGCTCGGTGGCCGAGACGATGCCGACCGTGACCGAGTGGTCGAACCCCATCGGGCTGCCGATCGCCAGCACCCAGTCGCCGATGTCCAGCTTGTCGGAGTCGCCCCAGCTCGCCGCGGTCTTCAGCTCGGTCTTGACCTGGAGCACGGCGAGGTCCGTCTTCGGGTCGGCGCCGACCAGCCGCGCCTGCACGTCGTCGCGGGGGCCGAGGCGGACGATGATCGTCTCGGCGTCCTGGATGACGTGGTTGTTGGTGACGATGTAGCCGTTCTCGGCGTCGATCACCACGCCCGACCCAAGCTCGCTGCGGCCCCCCTCGTGCGTCGGGGGCGCCCCCAGCGGCAGGCCGTGACGGCCCAGGCCGCCGCCCCCCCGGAACGACCGGACGTTGACCACCGCCGGAGAGACGGCCGCCGTCGCCAGCCGGAACAGCCGCGACGCCTGGCCCACCGCCCCCTGGTCGTCCAGCTTGGCGAGCGCCGCCGAGGCCGCCTCGGCGCGCCCGGCCTCCCAGGCCCTCCCGGCTCGCTCGGCGACGAACGGCACGCCGTACACCGCCAGCACCGCCAGGCTCAACAGCGCCAGGATCATGGCGAACCCGCGGCGCAGCGGCGGCGTCGTCGGCCTCGGCGGCGGAGCGTCGTACCCGTACCCATCATCCGGCAATTCGTCCGACGCCATGCCCCACGCGCCCCCGCTCCAGGATCCCCCGAGGCGAGCAAGCCCCGCCGCGGTAAGCCATTGTGGGGGGCGCGGGCGGCGAAATCAACGGAGCCGACGGGCGAGCCGGCCGCCTTCTCAGGGGGTTCGCGGCGGGAATCGCTCCGGGTGGCGTTCCGCGTACTTCTGATAGGCCGCCACGGCCCGCTTGATCGGCGCCGCCTTCAGCCGAGTCCCCCGATGGCTGTAATAGTGGACTTCGTCCCCCTCGTCGGACTCGTCCGAGTCGACGACGTGGGGATGGACCTGCCACCAGGAATGCGACTCCACCCAGTGACTCCGGATGTACGCTTCGGCCTTCTCCAGCGACGAGGCGACGTGGAACTGGACCGAATCGACCCGTGACGAGTGCGACGGCCCCATGATCTCGTAGTGCATCACGACCCAGACGATCCGCTCGCGACGGGGCATGGGATTCCTCCCGGACATCCATCAAGGATTGCCGGTCGACGGCCGCCTTGCCCCCCGGCCCTGATCTCGGTCATCGCGCCATCCGCCATGCGCTCCAGGAGCGCCCGGGACTCCGGCCGCGCGAACAGCTCGTCCCAGCGGTGATCGGACTCGATCGCCTGGAGCATGATCGCGGCCAGGGCCTCCTGGTCGGGCTCCGGAAGGCGTCGAGCCTTGTCGATGGCTTCGTCGAGGAGTCGAGACATCGGGATATGCCCCCGGTCATGGATCGTTTTGGACGGTCCATCATAACGTCCTTCCCCCCTCGCGGGGGAAGGTGGCCCGAAGGGCCGGATGAGGGGGAAGACAAGCGAGACGGCCTCTGGTGTTCGCGGAGGTCAACCGGGCGGGCCTTCGAATTTCCACTAGCGCCCGTGCTGGTCGTCCCCCTCTCCTGACCGCTTCGCGGTCTGTCCTCCCCCGCGAGGGGGGAAGACGTCGGAAGGAACGGTCTTCTTCCCTCGTCCCGATGCGGCCCGATCGGCTATCCTTTGGGCTCGCGATAGGCGGGAACAACCGGGAGACGTCGACGATGAGCGAGCGGATCGTGATGCGGACGGGCGAGGCGCTGGTGGAGGGGGCCGAGGATTATCTGTGCGCCGAGCCGGAGGTCGTCATCGGCGAGCTGGACGGGCCGGTCGGCACGGCGCTGGCGACCCTGATGGGGGACCAGGTGAAGGGGCACACGAAGGTCTTCGCCATCCTCAACAGCGACGTCCAGGTCCGCCCGGCGACCCTCATGGTCAGCAAGGTCACGGTCAAGGACGCGAAGTACACCAACATCCTGATGGGCACCGTCCAGGCCGCCATCGCCCACGGGGTCCTCGACGCCGTCCGCGCCGGCGACATCCCCAGGGAGAAGGCCGACGACCTGGGCATCATCTACTCGGTCTGGCTCGACCCGTCGGTGCTGGACGTCCAGACGGTCGACCACAAGGCCCTGTTCGACGTCCATCGCGAGGCCACGCTCAAGGTGATCCGCAAGGCCCTGCGCCGCGAGCCCTCCATCGACTGGCTGCTGGAGAATCAGGACAAGGTGGAGCACTACTTCCACAAGCTGGGCCTCGACGGCGAGCTTTGACCGATCCGTGCGCCGTCATCCCGCGGGAGGCCGCCCGTCGCCACTGCCTTCGCCGTCGCCGGTGTCGTTGAGGAGGACGCGGCTCCGGGGGAGGAAGCGGCCCCCCTCGTGGCGCTGGAGGAAGGCGACGAGGCCCTCGCGGACGCGGCATCGCAGGTTCCAGTTGTCGCTCGGGTTGGCCGAGCTGCACAGGGCGCGCAGCTCGACCGAGCCCTCCTTGCAGTCGGTCACCTGGAGGATCGGCGGCACGGCGCGGTCCCATTCCTCCGACTCCTCCATCAGCCGACGGAAT
Source organism: Paludisphaera sp. (assembly GCF_037189885.1). Taxonomy (NCBI): domain Bacteria; kingdom Pseudomonadati; phylum Planctomycetota; class Planctomycetia; order Isosphaerales; family Isosphaeraceae; genus Paludisphaera; species Paludisphaera sp. Next base: position 52,346 of record NZ_JBBCIR010000019.1, on the reverse strand, counting down.
TCCTCGCGCACGGCCTCGACGTCGACGCGGTAGTCGGCGTGGATCATCAGCGGCTGGATCAATTGCTGGGTCTTGCGCGACCAGTTCTGGACCGGGTTGTCCAGGAAGTAGGCGATCGGCGCCACGATCCGCCGCCCGTCCCACGTCCGCACCACCAGGTAGATCAGCGTGATCTCCTCCACCCAGCCGAACTCCCCCTCGAAGATCACCGCGTCGCCCGACTTCACCGGCTGGGTCAGGGCCAGCAAGAGGCCGGCGAACAGGTTCCCCAGCACGCGCTGGGCGGCGATCCCCAGGATCAGCCCCGCGACCCCCGCCGAGGCCAGCACCATCACGCCGACCTGGCGGAACCACTCGAACCGGCTGAGGGCGAAGATCCCCCCGACGAGGAAGACGGCGAACGTGAGGACGTGGCGGACCACCTCGATCCGCGTGATCAGGACGTTCGCCTCGTCGGTCTGCAAGCCCGAGTATCGCGAGCAGATCCGCTCGGAGAGGAACGCGATCAGCCGCCGCAGGAACCAGACCAGGCTCACCACCAGCACCGCGATGCACAGCGGGTCGAGCACGGTCATGATGGGCCCGGAGAGGCCCAGCGACGACCTCGCGAGGAAGTAGAACGTCCAGAGCCCCAGGACCATCGACCCGGGCCCCTGCAGGGCCTCGATGATCGTCCGCAGCCAGGGGGCGTCGATGCGGGCCAGCAGGGCCAGCACCTTCTCGGTCAGCCAGCCGAGCAGCGCCCCCGCGACCAGGAAGATCGCGAAGCCGATCCACTGCCAGAGCCAGACCTTGGCGACCCTCACGCGCTTCAGCGCCGTGGGGATGTACCGCTCGATCCGCGAGGGGCCGAATTCGGCGTGCAGGGCCGGGATGTGCTTGACCGTCTGGCCGGAGAAGACCCAGGCGGGGTCGCCGTCGGCCGGCTTGAGGCGCTCCAGCCGGATCTCGTAGTCGCGGTCGCCGATGAACAGCGCCCCCAGCTTGATGTTCGAGCGCGGCCCGTCGGCCCCCTCGGACATGCGCTTGAGGCTCGCCTCGTCGAGCTGGCCGTCGGGGCGGTCCGGGATCGCGTCCCAGCGGAACCAGACCTGACGGTCCATCACGTCCTTGAGCCGTCGGGCCAGGGCCGCCCCCTCCAGCGCCTGGCGATCGATCGGGGTCGCGTTCAGGTTGAGGGCGTGCGCCGCGGCCCCGTAATCGCCGCGCTCGCACGCGTCGATGAACGTCTCCAGCGCGGCCTGGGGCGTGCCCAGGTCCACCCCCTCGGTGTCCGGCAGCCCGGCGTTGAGGCGTTCCACCTCGGTGTAGTTCGATTGGTCGCTCGGCCCGGCCTTCGACTCGGCGGCCGGGAGGATCTGGCCCGGCGGCAAGCCGAGGAAGAACGCGAGGACGGGGGCGAAGCAGGCGCGGGCGTCGATCATGTTCGGGTAATCCGTCGCGACTCCTGGCGATCCTCCTGAAGGCACGCCCGGGACGGAGGCATCCCCCGTGCCGCCCCGATCGGCCGACGACCCCGACGGACGCCGTCGTCGGCACAAGATTTGTTGGCCCGTCACGCCCAATGGAGCGGCGCGCGCCGCCAGGTCGATCGGGCCGGGGGACGACGGGGAGGAGGGCGCATGGGAGCCGCGAGCGCGATCGAGCGGGAGACGTTCCAGACCGACGTCCCCGCGCGGATGGACCGCCTGCCCTGGAGCCGGTGGCACTGGCGCGTCGTCCTGGCGTTGGGCGTCACCTGGATCATCGACGGCCTGGAGGTCACGCTCGTCGGCGCCGTCGCCCCGATCCTGGAACGTCGCGAGACCCTGGGGTTCAGCAGCACGCAGAACGGCCTGCTGAACACGGCGTACCTCGTCGGGGCCGTCTCCGGGTCGCTGGTCTTCGGCTACCTGACGGACCTGTGGGGCCGCAAGAAGCTGTTCACGCTGACGCTGGCCATCTACCTGACCGCCGCGTTCCTGACGGCCTTCTCCTGGGACTTCTGGAGCTTCGCCTTCTTCCGATTCTTCACCGGCGCGGGGATCGGCGGCGAGTATTCGGCGATCAACTCGGCCATCGACGAGCTGATCCCGGCGCGGGTGCGCGGCCGCGTCGACCTGGCGATCAACGGCACCTTCTGGCTGGGCGCCGCCGGCGGGTCGCTGGCGACCATCGTCCTGCTGGACCCGGCCTACTTCCCGATCAACGTCGGCTGGCGCATGGGCTTCGCGATCGGCGCCCTGCTCGGCCTGGTCGTCATCTTCTTCCGCAACTCCATCCCCGAGAGCCCGCGATGGCTGATGACGCGCGGGCGCAAGGACGAGGCCGAGCGGATCGTCGCCGACATCGAGCGCCGCATCGAGGCCGACCCGGCCGTCGGCAAGCTCCCGGCGGTCGACCGCACGATCACGATCCGCCCCCACGGCCCGGTCGGCTTCCGCACGATCGCCTCCACCATGCTCCGCAAGTACCCCAAGCGCAGCGTGCTGGGCCTGGCGATGATCATGTCGCAGGCGTTCCTCTACAACGGCGTCTCGTTCGCCTTCGCCATGATCCTCGCGAAGTTCTACGGCATCCCGGAGCAGCGCGTCGGCCTGTACCTGATCCCCTTCGCGCTGGGGAACTTCCTGGGGCCGCTCCTCCTGGGACGATTCTTCGACACCGTGGGCCGCAAGCCGATGATCATCGGGACCTACACGGTCTCGGCCGCGCTGCTGGTCGTCTCCGGTTTCCTCTTCGATCGAGGCGCGCTCACGGCCGAGACCCAGACGCTCATCTGGGGAGTGATCTTCTTCTTCGCCTCGGCCGCCGCCAGCTCGGCCTACCTGACCGTCAGCGAGATCTTCCCGCTGGAGCTGCGCGGGATGGCGATCGCCCTGTTCTACTCGACCGGCACGGCGCTCGGGGGGCCGATGGCCTCCTGGCTGTTCGGGTACCTGATCGATCACGGCCAGCGGATCTACGTCTTCTACGGCGACCTCCTCGCGGCGGCGATCCTCCTGGCGGCGGCCGTGGTGGTGGCCCTCTTCGGGGTGAAGGCCGAGGGCGCCTCGCTGGAGGACATCGCCGAGCCCCTGTCGACCGTCGAGCAGTCCAACGCCCCCGCCCCGGCCTGATTCGACGATCCCGACGCGACGGGCGCGGGCCTTGCTGGGATTACCGGCGGGCCGGGCCGAGGCTCGGCATGACCGACAACCGACGACATCAGGGAGTCGACGCCATGTCCGACGCCAAGAACCGGAACGATTCGACGAGCAGCGGCCAGGGGGCGCTGGGGATGGGCGGCCAGCCGTCCGACGACCCGAGGGACGCCAGGAGCGGCGGCGGCAAGCTCGATGACGATCGCGGCGGCGGCACCGGCCCCGTCCCCGGCGCGAGCGGTCGGGGCCAGAAGGACTACTCCGGCGGCAACGTCGCGGGCGTGAAGGGGGACAAGGCCGTCGACGAGGCGATCCAGAACGAGGCCGAGGGGCGCGACTGAGCACGCCGGCCCCCCTCCTTCCCCACGCGGCCACCGGCCGGGCGCCGTGCCGGCCGGCGGCCGCGACGATTTCAGGAGACCCGCGACGCCAGCCCGCTCGTCGCCCCGCGGTCGACGCCCTCGGGGCGGCCCGTCGCCCGGCCGTGGGACCGGCCTTCGGACAGACGCCGGGCGCACCAGTAGTCGACCGCCGTGATGCCGGCGACGACCGCGATGGCCGCGGCGAGGTTCCCCTTCCTGGGGTTGCTCGGCGTCATGCCCGAGCCGAGCGCCGCCAGGTCGAGCGCGTCTCCGGCGACGCGCGCCCACATCCCGGCGGTGGGCCGGTCCGAGGCGAGCACCGCCACGCCGGTCGCGATCTCGCGCGCGCCGAAGGCCCGGAACACCAGCGCCTGGTCCGGCATCCCGAGCGCCCGGCCCACCTGCTTCCCGGCGACCGCCTCGACGACCCCGAGCCCGATGCTGAACCACCCCATCGCCCTCGCCACCTTCATCTCATCCATCGTCCGTCTCCTTGCTCTTCATGTTGGAACGCGAGCCTTCGGCCTACGAGGTAGCAAACCTCGGGCCTCGACCCGGCCGGGCGGCGGCGCGCGGATTGCCTCGACAAGATCACGACGCGTTCAATCGATCCGAGTAACCCCAACGGGAGGCGAATCATGGCCGCCAACAAGATGACCGAGAAGATGTCGGATTCCAGCGCCGACGTCGGTATCGACCCGCCGAAGAAGGGCGACAAGTTCCGTTGCTCGTCCTGCGGGATGGAGCTCCAGGTCACGACCGACTGCGGCTGCAAGGACCCGGGCCACGTCCACTTCCATTGCTGCGGCAAGGAGTTGGAGAAGTCCTGACCGGACGGCCGGCAAGCGATCCCACCCCGCGAGGGGGAAGACGTTCATGAACGCCCTTCCCCCCTGGAGGGGGAAGGTGGCCCGAAGGGCCGGATGAGGGGGGGACGAGCAGGGTGGCGGACGGAGCGCGCGAGGGCTTCCCCAACGGCCGACTGCCCGCGTGTCGAGTCCCGAATTCCGAAGCGTCGCGGGCAACCCCCCCCTCATCTGACCGCTTCGCGGTCTGTCTTCCCCCTCCAGGGGGGAAGACCGAAAGTGAACCCTCCTCCGCTCCGCTCAATCCCGATTCGCCATCACGGGAAGGCTCACCCCTCGTCGGAGGCTCCTCGCCGACGGCGGTCGGGGAGGGTACGCTCGGGGCGACAGGCTCGTCGGCTTTCCGGACGAGCCCCGCCGCGCCGAGAAGAGGACGTACCCATGAACATGCCCCGGATATCCGCCCTCGTCGCCCTCATGCTTTCGGCCGCCGGCCCGGCGGCGACGGCCGACGATCCGCCGCCGGACGCGCCCGGTCGACCCGAACGGCCGGTGCTGGTGGGGAACGTATTCCCACACATGACCGTGAAGGCGCCCGGCGTGGGGAGCGAGAGCGAGACCGGCATCGGCGCGATGATCCCCTGGGCCGATCGCCTCTGGGCCGTCGGCTACGTCGCGCACATCAAGGGAGACGGCATCGGCCTGTACGAGATCGGCGAGGATCTGTCGTTCCGGATGCATCCCGAGTCCGTCACGGGCACGTTCGCCAACCGGCTCGTCCACTGGGATTCGAAGCAGGCGATCATCGGCCCCCACGTCATCGACCCGGAGGGGAACGTCCGGACCTTCCCGGAGTTGAAGAAGCACCGGCTGACCGCCACGGCGCGGCATCTCGTCGACCCGGCGAACAAGGTCTACTTCCTGACGATGGAGGGCCTGCTGTTCGAGGCCGACGTCCGCACGCTGGAGGCGCGGCAACTGGCCGACCTCGTCGCCGAGCTGAACATCCCCAAGGGGGCGCAGCCGCACTTCAAGGGGGCGCACACCGCGCAAGGGCGGCTGGTGGTCGCCAACAACACGTATGAGGAGCCGGAGTTCCTCGGCGAGCGCGCCGGCGGGCGGCTGGCCGAGTGGGACGGCGAGACCTGGACCGTCCTGGAGGAGAACCCGTTCATCGAGGTCTCCGGCAAGCAGAACCCCGCCATCGGCCGGCGGTACGGCAACACGCTCTACGCCGTCGGCTGGGATCGCGCGTCGGTCATCTTGCGCGTCCTGCACGACGGCCGGTGGAAGCGGTATCGCCTGCCCCGGGGATCGCAGTCCTGGGACCACACCTGGAACACCGAATGGATGCGCATCCGCGAGGTCCAGACCGAGCGCTACCTCATGGACGCCTTCGGCATCTTCTACGAGCTGCCGTCGATGGTCTACAACGACCACGTCTGGGGGATCCGCCCCATCTGCAAGCACCTGCGCATCTGCCCGGACATGACCTACTGGCGGGGGTTGCTGGTGCTGGCCGGCGATCAGGTCGACAACGCCGTCGGCCAGCCGCAGTCGGGCTTCTGGTTCGGCAACGTCGACGACCTCTGGCGGTGGGGCAAGCCCAGCGGCTGGGGCGCCGTCTGGTGGGAAGAGCCCGTCGAGGCCGACGCCCCCTCCGACCCGTTCCTGATGACCGGCTTCGACAAGAAGGTGCTCCACCTGACGCACTCGGCCGACGAGGAAGTCACCTTCACCGTGGAGGTCGACTTCCTCGGCTCGGGATCATGGAAGCCGTACAAGACGATCGCCGTCCCCGCCGACGGCTACGCGCACCACGAATTCCCCGACGCCTACAGCGCCCACTGGGTCCGCGTCCGCGCCGACCGCGCCTGCCGGGCGACCGCCTCGTTCGCGTACAACTGAGGCGCGCCGGGGGCCGTCAGGTGGCCGGCGGCGGCTCGGCCGTCTTGAGGCAGATGACGGTGTCCCCGGTCGCGGCCTGGAGCGTCGCGTCGTCGTGCTGGGTGTGCACATCGCCGTTCGCGCGGACGACGAAGACCGGCGTCAACGGCTCGGGGCTCGTCCGCAGGTCGTCCAGCTTGAACTGCTCCGTGAGCTTCGTCACCCGGATGCACTTCTCCCGCCTCGCGCGCTCGGGGTATTCGTCGAGCCACCGCCGGATCGTCGTCGAGCCGAACCGACGCCCCCCCTGCCTCGCGCCGGCGGACTGGTCCGTGGAGTCCTGCTTCTCCGGCGGCGCCTGGTACACGTTCTCCGGCCCCAGCCGCTCCTGCAACGTGAGGCAGGCCAGCGCGTTCGCCTCGTCGTTCGGGCTCGCGGCGACGAGGCGGCGGAACGGCGCGAGGTCGATCCGCTCGAAGAACTCGCGCGAGACCACGTTGCCCCGGTGCGCCGGGACCCCGGCCAGCCGAGCCCTGGCGATCGGCCCGGGGTTGGCGTCCACCACCAGCACGTCCACCCCCAGGTCGGCCAGCTCCTTCGCCAGCGCCACCAGGCCGGGCCGCGCGTTGAAGAAGATCACCCCTTGCGGGTTCGCGATCCGGAGGCCCATCAGGCGGGCCCCCAGCGGCGCGGCGAGGCCGTAGAAGACGACCGTGCCGATGATGACCGTGAACGCGATCGGCACGATCCGCTGGCCGTCGGGGTAGCCCGCCGCGACCAGTTGCAGCGAGAAGACCGACGCGATCGACGCCGCCACGATCCCCCGCGGCGCCAGCAGGCAGAGCATCAGCCGGTCGCGAGTCTCCAGCGCGGAGCCCACCGTCGCCGCCGCCACCGCCAGCGGCCGGACGACACCGATGAGCAGGGCCACGAACATCAGGAGCTTCAGGTCCAGCTCGGCCCGCAGCTCGGCCCAGTCGAGCCGCGCGGCGAGCACGATGAACAGGCACGCGAGGATCAGCTGGACGAAGTACTCCTTGAACTCCAGCACGTGCCGGATCGAGACGTCCCGGGAGTTCGCCAGCCGGATGCCGAACACCGTCGCGGCGACGATCCCCGACTCCGGCTGGAGCGCCTCCGAAAGCCCGCTGATCCCCACCGCCGCCCCCAGCGCCGCGAGCGGCTGGAGATGGTAGGGGAGCAAACCCCCGCGCGCCGCCCGGCGGTACGCCGACCCGCAAGCCATCCCCATCAATACGCCCAGGAGGAACACCCGGGCGCTGAAGGCGACGATCGACGTGATGGCCGACGCGGTCGTCGGGGCGGCGAGCGCGGAGAAGACCAGCGCCGCGAACAGCACGCCGACGGGGTCGACGATGATCCCCTCCCACTTCGCGATGACCGGCGACTGGCCTCGGAGCCGGAGGAAGCGGACCAGCGGCAGGATCACGGTGGGCCCGGTCACGGTGAAGATCGCGCCCAGCACGGCCGCCAGCGGCCCGCTCAGATCCAGCAGGTAGTAGCCGAGCAGGCCGACGAGGGCGAACGTGATCAGCACGCCGATCGTCGTCAGCCGGATCACGACGTCCCCGGCGGCCCGGACCTCCCTCAGCCGCAGCCCCAGCCCCCCCTCGAACATCACGACCGCGATCGAGACCGAGACGATCGGCAGCAGCATCGGCCCGAACAGCGCGTCCGGGTCGAGCAGCCCCGTCGCCGGCCCGAGCACCAGCCCCGCGCCCAGCAAGAGCACGATCGAGGGGAGCCCGACCCGATCGGCGACGATGACCGAGGCCGCCCCCACGGCCACGATCATCGCGATGGCACTTCCGAAATCCGTGATCATCAACCCTGCCTGGGATCGGGGAGCCCTCGCCGACGAAGCCCCCGCTCCGTCCCCGCCGGGCGCGAAAGGAGGCCGATCCTAGCAAGCCCCGCGCCGTCGACCAGGGGAATTACCCCCGTGCCCCGGCCCTTCGCTGCCTGGGGATGATCGGCTCGTCCCCCGGCTGTGCCTCGTAGGGGGCGGCGAGGGCCCCTTCCGGGGTGATCAGCCCCAATTCGACGAGGCTGCGTCGAGCCTGGTCCTGCGACTTGTCGGCCCTGGCAAGCGCCAACGCCTCGTCGAACTCACCCAGGGTCGCCGGGTCGGCCTGGGCGGGCGAGCCCGGCGGGCGGATGCTTGTTGTCGCGCGCCCGACACCAGGCCGGTTTGAAGGCGTGTTCCCAGACATGCCGCACTTCCAGGGTTTTCTAGCGGTCAGCCATCCCGCCGCCACTTTCCCAAGTCTGGCGGATGACCTCCCAGATGGCGCGCATCGGGCCGGACACGGAGAAGCAGTCCTCAAGGTCGCGATCGTCCAGGCACGACCAGTATCGCACCGAGCTGGCATGGAGCCAGGGATTGGCCGTCAGGAGGGCGGCGAGGGATCGCCACCGCGGCGTCGCCCCGACCGAGGGCAGATTCATGTCCTCGACGCATTGGATGAGCACCTCCATGAGCGAGAACCGCTCGTCCTCGTCGAGTGATCCGGACGAATAGGCGTCGAGAAACTCACCGAACCGCGAGGCGTCGGCTACTTCCCATTCCCAATCCTGCATCGAATGTTCGTAGGGGAGGCCAAGGCGGCGGGCGAGCGACATTCGCGCGGCGGTCGTCGGCCAGCGTTGAGGGATGTCGGATGCCACCGGGAGGCCTCCTAGCGATCGGTGCGTGGACGGGAGGCCAGCCGATCCGCCGTCGCCATGTCGGTGCCGTGGAACCCGATCACGGTCCTGTGATAATCGGAATGGTCGATGACGCGAGGCGGCAAGATCGATTCCTTGAAAACCGAGATCAGGGTCGCCGTGCGAATTATACCGCGCCCCACCCCCTACTTCGATCGATCGCCCCATCTCCCCGCCGAGAAACCGCCGTTGACGGACCCGGCCGGTATGCCGGAAGCTGGGGAAGACGCATGGGCTTTCCGGGGATCGGTTTGGGCGCGAGCGAAAGGACCGGGCGGCGATGAAGGTCATGGTGCTGGGGCTGGACGGCGCGACCTGGGACATCCTGGGGCCGCTGGCCGCCGAGGGGCTCCTGCCCAATATCGAACGCCTGCGGAACCGGGGCGCCTCGGGAGAGTTGCGGTCGGTCTTCCCGCCGTTGAGCCCCGTCGCCTGGACGGGCGTGATGACCGGGAAGAACTCGGGCAAGCACGGCGTCTTCGAGTTCCTGGAGCACGACCACGACCCCATGAAGGGGAAGGTCAACTCCTCGCGCGCGATCCGGTCCGAGCTGCTCTGGGAGATCCTCGCCCGCCACGGCAAGCGGACCATCGCCGGCGGCGTCCCCATGAGCTACCCCCCGCGCCCGGCGAAGGACTTCCCCGGCTTCTACCTGGGCGACTTCCTCAGCCCGGAGGACGCCCCCGACTTCGCCAGCGACCCCGCCCTGTTCGCCGAGCTGGAACAGGCCGTCGGCCCCTATCGCGCGTGGTCGACGTCGATCCACGACGGCAAGAACGAGGAGGCCGTCGTCGACGACCTCACGGCGTTCCTCGACCAGCACCTCAAGACCATCGCGTTCCTCATGGGCCGGGTCCCCTGGGACCTGCTGATGTTCGACCTCATGGCCACCGACCGCTTCGGCCATGAACTCTGGCACGCCTGGGACACCGCCCACGCCGCCGCGAAGGGGGACGAGAAGCGCCTGGATGCCCTGCGGCCCAAGCTGCTGGAGTTCTGGAAGACGCTCGACCGCGGCCTGGGCGCCATCTTCGACAAGGCCGACGCCGACACGACGTTCCTGCTGATGAGCGACCACGGCTTCGGGCCGATCGAGCATTACGTCAACTTCAACGTCTGGCTGCTGGAGAAGGGGTACATCGCGCTGAAGCCGGGCCTCTACGTCAAGCAGAAGCACTGGTTCTACCGTCGCGGCGTGACTCCCCAGTGGTTCTACGGCCTGATGAGCAAGTGGGGGATGGCGAACCATCGCGTCACCCGGTTCCGCGGCAAGCAGGATAGCTGGATCGACCGCCTGGGCGAGAAGGCGTTCCTCTCGCGCGAGCACATCGACTGGTCGCGCACCCGGGCCTACGCGCAGGGGAACTTCGGCCAGATCTTCCTGAACCTCAAGGGCCGCCAGCCGCAAGGCTGCGTCGACCCGAAGGACGCCCGGGCGCTGCTGGACGAGATCAAGGCCGGCCTGATGGAGATCGTCGACCCGAAAACCGGCGAGCGGCTGGTGGAGCATGTCCACGAGGCGGCCGACCTCTACCACGGCCCCCACGCCGACCGCGCGCCGGACCTGACCGTCGTGCTGAAGGACTGGAAGTACCGGACGATCGGCCTCCACGACTTCACGACGCACGAGGTCGTCTCCCCCGCGTTCGGCCCGACCGGCGACCACCGCATGGAAGGCGTGCTGATCGCCGGCGGCCCCGGCATCCGCCCCGGCGCCGCGCCCCAGGGGGCGAACCTGCTCGACATCGCCCCGACGGTCCTGCGCCTGCTGGACCTGCCCATCCCCGCCGACATGGACGGCCGCGTCCTCTCGGAAGTCCTGACGCCCGAACTCGCCGCCACGGCCGAGCGCCGGGAAGACCGCGACGACTCCCCAGGCGCGGGGGACGCCCCCTCCTACGCCGAGGAGGACGAGGCCGCCATCCAGGCCCGGCTGGCCGACCTCGGATATCTTTGACGCCGGACGAAACCGCCGGCCCTCGCCCGGCACGATCCAATAGCGGGCTCGCTCGCGCGAATGCCATCGCATGAACACGCCGACGCCCCCTCCCCCGCCGCCGCCCGCCCGCATGGCCGACCTCGACGCCCTGCGGGCCGTCGCGATGCTGCTCGGGATCGCCGTCCATGCCTCGCTGTCGTTCTTCCCGTCCATGTGGATGGTGGCTGACAGCCGGCAAGACGGCTCGATCGGCGTGCTCTTCTCCGCGCTCCACGGCTTCCGCATGCCGACGTTCTTCGTCATGAGCGGCTTCTTCGCCGCCATGCTCGTTCAACGCCGGGGTCCCGGCGGGATGGTGAAGCATCGGGCCCGGCGCGTGCTGCTGCCGATGCTCCTGGGGCTGGTGACCATCGTCCCGCTCACGAACTGGGTCTCCTCGGTCGCCATGTCGGATGCCGCCTCGGGCTCGACGGTCGGCGGCCGTCCCGAGGCCGATGGGGCGACCACGCTCGGGGACGCCGCCGCCGCGGGCGACCTGGACGCGATCGAGAGCCACCTCGCGAGCGGGGATGACGTGGACGCTCCGGGCGGGGATTTCCGGATGACCCCGCTGCATCGCGCGGCGATCGCGGGCCGGGCCGAGGCCGTCGACCTTCTGATCCGCCGCGGCGCAACGGTGGACGCCCAGGCGGTCGACGGCGGAACTCCCCTGCACGCGGCGGCGTTCGTCGGCGAGGTCGCGGCCGTCTCCGCCCTCGTCGAGCATGGCGCGGACGTGAACGCCGTGAACCGGCGCGGGGCCACCCCGCTGGACAACGCGGTCGTCGACGCGCCGATGACCGTCTACTTCGCCTCCCTCCTCAAGCTGCCGCTGGACGAGGAGAACCTCGGCCCCAGGAAGGCAGAGATCGCCGAGACGCTGAGGGCCAGGGACGCGGGGCCGGGGCGACAGGCCAGCGTGATCGACCTGCTCACGCAAATCCCCGTCTTCGGGCACCTGTGGTTCCTGTGGTTCCTGTGGTGGTTCGCGCTGGGGCTCGCGGCCGTCGTCGCGGTCGCCGGCAGGCTGCCGCGCCTTCGCGTCCCGGCGTGGTTGGTCGCCCCGCCGGCCTGTTACGTCTGGCCGATCGCGCTGACGATGCTCCCGCAGATGTTCATGGGGGACGGCGGCGCCTCGCCGCTGTTCGGGCCGGATACCTCGACGGGCCTCCTGCCGATGCCGCGCGTCATGGCCTATTACGCGATCTTCTTCGCCTTCGGCGCGCTCGGCTACCGCCTCGACGCCCGCGCCGGGCGGGTCGGCTCGCGATGGTGGGCGCCGCTGTCGATCGCCCTGCTGGTCGCCTTCCCGTTGGGGATGGCCCTGACGATGGGCTGGCCCGCGCCGCTGGCCGACGCCCTCGCGGGGCTCGACCCGACGGCGAGGCGGGCGATCGCGGTCGCGTCGCAGGCCGCCTATCCGTGGCTGATGACCTTCGGCCTGATGGGGCTGTTCCGGCGGCTCTGCCCGGCCGAGGGCCGGACGATGAGGTACCTGTCGGATTCGGCCTACTGGCTGTACCTGGCCCACGTGCCCCTGGTCATCGCCGCGCAGCACGCGGCGCGGGACTGGCCGGCCCCGGCCTGGGCGAAGTTCACCATCATCGTCGTCGCCTCGACGGCCTTCCTGCTGCTGACTTACCAGGGGATGGTGCGCCACGCCTGGGTGGGCCGCTTGCTGAACGGCCCTCGCCCGCGGGCCGAGGGCGCGGGCTAGGTCGCGGCGGCTTCGACGCCGCCCATGGAGGCGACGACGGCCAGGATGGCGTCGGGGGGGACCGGCTTGACGAGGTGGTGGTCGAAGCCGGCCTCGTGGGAGAGGCGGCGGGCCTCGTCCTCGGCGTAGCCGGTGACGGCCACCAGCGGCAGGCGGGCCAGGTCCGGCCGCGCGCGGAGCTGGCGGGCGACCTCGTAGCCGGTCATGCCGGGCAGGCCGATGTCCATCAGCACCACGTCGAACCGCTCCGAGCCGGCGGCCTCGAGCGCCGACGGGCCGTCGTGCGCCACGCGGACGGAGTGCCCCTCGTATTCCAGGATCATCGCCAGGCTCTCGGCCGCGCCGACGTTGTCGTCGACGACGAGGATCCGCCGCGAGGGGGGGGGAGTCGGCGAGGGCGCGGCGCCGTGGCCGTTGGCCCCGGCGACGGCGGCGGGCGCGGCCGGGGGCTCCTCCTCGACGACCCGCAGGAGCGGCAGGCGGACGACGAACTCGGCGCCGCTCCCGGGCCCCTCGCTGAGCGCCTCGACGGTCCCGGAGTGCATCTCCACCAGGCGGCGGACCAGGTTGAGCCCCAGACCCAGCCCCCCCTCGGAGCGGGCGAGGGTCCGGTCGACCTGGGTGAAGACCTCGAAGACGCGGGTGAGCATCTCGACGGGGATGCCGATGCCGTCGTCGCGGACCCGGAAGGCGACGACGCCCCCCTCCACGCCGGCGGAGATCCGGATCGAGCCGCCGTCGTCGGTGTACTTGGCCGCGTTGTGCAGCAGGTTCGAGAGGACCTGGGCCATCCGGATCGGGTCGGCCGAGACCAGCGTCCGCGCCGTCGGGACGACGACCGTCAGCGCGTGGCCGCGGGCGTCGATCTCCGGCCGGGTCGTCTCCACGGCGGCGGCGACCACCGCGGCGACGTCGATCGGCTCGAGCTTCAGGGCGATCATCCCCCGGTCGATCCGCGCGATCTCCAGCAGGTCGCCCACGAGGTGCGCCAGCTGCGCCACCTGCCGGCCGATCACCTCGCGCGCCCAGGCGGCCGTCGCGCGGTCGTCGCCGCGCTGCTTCATCACCGTCACGGCGTTGCGGATCGGCGTCAGGGGGTTGCGCAGCTCGTGCCCCAGCATGGCGATGAACTGGTTCTTGCGGCGGTCGGCCTCGGCCAGGTCCGCGGCGTGGCGGCGCAGCTCGTCCTCCAGCACCCGCCGCTCGGTGAGGTCCAGGCAGAAGGCGACGACCGGCGCGCGGACGTCGGTCCTCGCGTCGTCCAGCCGCGCGAGCCCCAGCAGGATCGGCACGACGCGGCCGTCCTTGCGGCGGACCTCGATCTCGAACGGCGGGCAGCTCCCGTGGCGCAGGAGCTGGACGCGGCGGCGGCGCACCCAGCGGGGGGGGGCGTCGGCCGCCAGGCCCATCCAGTGGACGCCGCCGTCGATCAGGTCGTCGCGCGAGTAGCCCACCATGTCGAGGAAGGCGTCGTTGGCGTCGGTCAGCGCCCCGGTCATCTCGCCGAACGCCACGCCGAAGATGTTGGCCTCCACCAGCCGCCGCAGCCGGGACTCGCTGTCGCGGAGCTGCCGCTCGGCCGCCTGGCGCTGGCTCAGGTCGGTGGCGATGGCGAGGAAGCCCCGCAGCGTCCCCTCCGGGTCGCGCACCGCCGTCACGGCCAGCAGCACCGCGATCCGCGCCCCGTCCTTGCGCACCAGCGACCACTCCGAGACGTCGTGCCCGTCGCGCCGGGCGCGGTGGACCAGCGCCTCGAAGCCCTGGACGGGCCGCCCGGCCGCCGAGGCCTCCGCGCCGCGGGCGGCGATCTCGGCCGGGTCGTGCAGGATCAGCGGCGTCGCCCGGCCGATCATCTCGCCCGCGGCGTACCCCAGCATCCTCTCGGCGCCCGTGTTGAAGATCGTGATCAGCCCCCCCGGCTCGGTCGCCACGATCGCCGACTGGGTGGAGGCGTCGAGCATGGCGTTGAGCCGCGCGTTGATCTCGGCCTGCTCGCGCACGGCCCGGCGGCGCTCGGCGAACAGGCCGATCTGACGCCCCAGCGCCATGAGAACCTGCAACAGCGGCTCGTCGCGCTCCATCGGCTCGCGGCTGAACAGGGTCAGCACGCCCACCAGCGGGCTCTTCTCCGAGTCGGCCACCGGGATGACCACCACGCCTCGCAGGTCGCGAGGCGCCTCCGCCGCGCGGGGGGCGCCCCCCTCGGCCCGCGGCGGCACGATCTCGGAGACCCACGACGGCGCGCCGGTCGCCCAGACCCGCTCCATCGGCCCGGCGACGGCCGGCGGCGGCGCGAAGGGGACGTCTTCCCCCCACGACGACTCCACCCGCGCCGACGCCCAGGGGCGCCCCGCGAGCTTCGGGGCCTTCGCCTGCCGGTCCCACGCCCAGAACGCCGCCACGTCGAAGTCGAGCGTGCGGCCGATCGTCGCCAGCAGGTGCGGCATCGCCTCGTCCACCCGCGAGCAGTCGCCGAGGATCCGCATCACGGCGTACTGCGCCTCCAGCCGGCGCTCGGCCCGCTTCCGCTCGGTCACGTCCGACTGGACCGACAGGAAGTTGACCACGCGCCCGGCGGCGTCGTGGAGCGGGCGGATCTCCACCGCCGCCCAGTAGGGCCGGCCGCTCCTGGTGTAGTTGACGACCTCCGCCCGCGCCGGCTCCCCCGCCTTCAGCCGCTGGCCGATGTAGGCGCGGACGGCCGGGTCGGTCTCGGGGCCGTGCAGGACCGACGCCGGGGTCCGGCCCAGCACGTCGTCCGGCCCGTGGCCGGTGATCCGTTCGAAGCCCGCGTTGACCCACTCGATCCGCATGCGGGCGTCGGTGACGATGATCGCCTCCTCCGTCCGGTCGGCGAGCACCTGGAGCCAGCGGGCGTCCGGGCCGTCGGCCCGCGACGAGGCGGCCGGCCGTCGCGGCCGGGCCGACATGCCGGCCGCCGCGAGGCACGCCGCCGCAGCCTGCCCCGCGACCAGGGCCAGCCGCGGCCCCCCCCCCGACGGCCAGCCCAGCGCGGTCGCCAGCGAGTCGACGGCCGTCAGCCCCGCGAACGCCGCCAGCGCGCCGGCCGGCGCCCCCCGCCGGCGACCCCTCGCCAGCACCGCCGCGCAGGCCAGCCAGGCCGCGACGATCGCGACCGCCATGCGAGTCGTCACCAGCGCGCTCAACGTGGAGACCTTCCGCGTCGATTCATGGCGTCCGTCCGTGCAACCACGAGATATTGCCCGCCTGTCCGTGCTTCATGATGGCCTTCCCCGCGGGGGGAGGTGGCCCTAAAGGCCGGATCCGGATGTGGGGAGGACGAGCGGCGCCAGCCCTGGAGATTGAAGGGGCCTCGAGCCGCCGACCGCCCGCGAGCCGGGTCCCGAATCCCGGAGCGTCGCGGCAAGCCCCCCTCATCGGTCCGCGAACATACAGTGACGGTCGAAGTCGCCCCTCCAGGCCCGACGCGCCGGCTGAGGAGGCCCCGCCCCGCCCCGCCTCCCCCGCCGGGGACCGCGATCGACCCTGGTATACCCGTCTCGCGCGAGAGGGGGCAACCGGAACCTGTGTATACGGGCCGCGCCGCCCCGCGCCCGACCGCGGTTGACGAGATCCCGCGACGGGCCTACACTCGCGCCCCGAGGACGGTGAAGGGTCTGGCGGGAGGCTGGTTCCATGCGGAAAGGATTCCGCCCCATGGGCGAGAGGCAGGCTAGTTCGGCCGTCACCCGGCGGGTCGCGCTCGGCGGCGTCGCCGCGGGCCTCGCGGGGGTCTGGGGCTGCAACCCGCTCAAGGAGCAGATCCGCCCCGACAACCTGCTGGGGCGCATCGGCCGTCCGCGGGGGGAGCTGATCGAGCCCAAGAAGGTCGCCCTGAGGATGGCCGTCATCAGCCGGCCCCACCGCGACCCCGTCGTCAACGAGGCCATCTGGCGCGCCGCCGACGAGCAGGCCATCTCCCCGGAGGAACGCCGGGCGCTCCAGGCCAACGGCATCCGCCTCGGCCGCATCGTCGGCGACCTCCCGCGCGAGGTGGAGGCCCTCTTCTCCGCCGAGCCGCCCGACAAGCTGGAGCCGGTCACGTTCCTGGTCCCCGAGGGGACGCAGGAGCTGCTCTCCCTCAGCGAGGAGGTGGACCAGGCCAGCATGATCCTCAACGTCGACGGCCGCGTCACCGGCAAGGACTACGACCGCGCCCGCGGCCACTACCGCGTCACGCCCGAGCATTACGGCGGCAACGCCGTCTCCCTGCGGCTGACGCCGGAGATCCACCACGGCCGGGTCCAGCGATCGTACGAGCCGTTGCAGCAGGCCACCCCCTACGCCCCGCAGGAATTCAAGATCGCCGACGCCCAGCGGCAGGAATCCTTCCGCGACCTGACCGCCCGGCTGCTCGTCGAGCCGGGGCAGGTCATCGCCATCGGCTGCATCCCGGACCAGGAGCGGAGCCTCGGCGCCTTCCTGTTCATGGCCTCCGCCGACCACGTCGACCAGCGCACCCAGCGCGCGGTCCTGATCTGGGCCGACCGCAACCAGCTCGGCGTGATCGAGGACCGGAAGCCCGCCGCCAGCCCCGCCGACGACGTCGGCCTCACCCCGGCCGGCGACGAATTCGCCCGCTGATCGGGCCGCCGTCCCGTTGACCCGACCGCGAAGGAGCGCGACCATGGAAGGCCGGATCGGATCCGAGGACGGGCGGCGACCGCGGGCGACGGGCATCGAACCCGGGCCCGCCGGCGCGTGTCGAAGGCGATGGTTCGGCCACGCGGGGCACGTCCACGCCTCGGGGCCGAAGGGCATCTCGCTGCCCTCCATCCCCCGTCCCCGACCCTCCAGGGGAGCGCGCGCCGTGTCGTCCACCCGCCCCTCGTCGGAACCGCTCGTCACGCTCGACGGCTCGCGCGGCGAGGGCGGGGGCCAGATCCTCCGCACCGCGCTGACGCTCTCGCTGCTGACCGGTCGGCCATTCCGCGTCTCCAAGATCCGCGCCAACCGCGACAAGCCGGGCCTCCGCCCCCAGCACAAGGCCGCCGTCGACGCCGCCGCGATGCTGGGACGCGCCGAGGTCCTGGGCTGCGAGGTCGGATCGCGCGACCTGGTCTTCCGCCCCGGCCGCGTCGAGCCCCGCGACCTGACCATCGACATCGGCACCGCCGGCGCGACAGGGATGGTCCTCCAGACGCTGCACCTCCCCCTGGCCATGCGCTCCGAGACCGCCCGCCGCCTGACGCTGATCGGCGGGACGTTCAACCCCAAGGCCCCCCCCTTCCCCTTCCTGGACCGGACCTGGCGCGCCCACCTGGCGAACCTGGGCCTGCCCGTCGCCCTGGCGATGCCCGCGGCCGGCTTCTACCCCCGGGGGGGCGGCCGGCTGGAAGCCTGGATCGAGCCCGCCTCGCCGAAGCCCTGGGTGCGCACCACCCGCGGCGAC
Source organism: Paludisphaera sp. (assembly GCF_037189885.1). Taxonomy (NCBI): domain Bacteria; kingdom Pseudomonadati; phylum Planctomycetota; class Planctomycetia; order Isosphaerales; family Isosphaeraceae; genus Paludisphaera; species Paludisphaera sp. Next base: position 34,334 of record NZ_JBBCIR010000019.1, on the reverse strand, counting down.
CTGACGCGCGTCCGCGGCGTTGCCGGCTCGGCCAACCTCCCCGACCACGTCGCTGAACGGATGCGGGACCGCGCCCTCGCGCGGCTCGCCGACGCCGGACTGAACGTCGACGTGGACATCGAGACGGCCGCCTGGCCCAGCATCGGCCAGGGCGCGGCCATTAGCCTGGCCGCCGAGCACGCCGGGACCCCCCCCGCCACGTTCGTCGGCGTCGGCGAGCGCGGTAAGCCCGCCGAACGGGTCGCCGACGAGGCCGTCGACGAGCTGCTCGGATTCCTGGGCGTCCCCGACGCCGCCGTCGACCACCATTCGGCCGACCAGATCCTCCTCCCCCTCGCCCTGGCGGAAGGTCGCTCGATTTACACCGTCTCCGCCGTCACCGAGCACCTGCGCACCAACGCCCTCACCATCCGCGCCTTCCTCGACCGCCCCATTGAGGTCGAGGAACCCCTCGCCGAGGACCAACCCGGTCGCGTCGTCGTCGGCTGAGCCGCGGGCATTGCTGGATGGCGTTGATCAACCACGCTCTTCCCCCCTGGAGAGGGAAGACAGACCGCGAAGCGGTCAGATGAGGGGGAGCCTGCCCGCCGGGCCTCGGGGTTCGGAACCTCGGCCCGGCCGACGGCTTTGGGGGGCCCTTCCGAACCGCGACGGTGGTCTCGCTCGTCCCCCCCTCATCCGGCCCTCCGGGCCACCTTCCCCCGCAAGGGGGGAAGGACGTTATGATGGCCTCCCCGAAATGCCACGCCGCCAAATCCTTTCGAAAACATGAAACCTCGCCGAGACCTCTCGCGATCATCCCAGAGTCGGGATGCTCCTTGGAAATTCGCGAGGATCGAGGATGAGGGCCGGAAGGCTCACCATTCGCGGGCTTGCATGGACGGCCGCCGTGTCGCGCGACCCCGCCGGATCATGACGAGCCACGGGTCGCGACGGCTCGCGGGGAATCATCGCGAAACGCATTCGAAAATGACGAACAAAGCCAACTTGTTTTCGACGCAAAGCTTTGTCGCGTATCATCGTTTCGGCTGCGAGCGGGGAATCGTGGCGCGACGAACGAAGCCAACTTGTCGGCGGTCAGAGGAAGGGGCGAACGATGGGGGAATCGCGGCCGGGCGTCGGGATCGAGGAGTCCGCCGCGACCAGCCCGCCGGCCTGGGCGGCGACGCTCCGGCGCTGGTCCGACTTCCTGACGGTCGAAGTGGGCGGCGGGCCGAGGCCGTGGACGTTCGCGACGGTCATCAACTTCCAGAAGGGGGGGACGTTCCCCTTCCTGGGGGCGTTGATGGCCTGGTACGGCCAGACGTCGACGGCGGCGTGGATCTACCTGGCGATGCACGGCGGCTACGGGCTGATCTGGCTGATGAAGGATCTGGCGTTCCCCGACCCCGCATGGCGGCGTCGGATCACGATCCTGGGGGGGATCAACGTCTTCCTCGGCGTGCTGGGGTGGTACTGGGCGTTCGGCTGGCTGCTGATCTCCGGGACATCGCGGCCCGTCTATCCCCTGCCGGGACCGGCCTGGTTCTGCCTGTGCGTCAGCCTGTGCCTGGTCGGCTCCGCCGTGATGGTGGCGGCCGACGCCCAGAAGTACTTCACCCTCCGCGAGCGCAAGGGCCTCATCACCGACGGCATGTTCCGGTACGTCCGGCACCCGAACTACCTCGGCGAGATGATGATCTACGGCAGCTTCGCCCTGATGGTCTGGCACTGGCTGCCGTTCGTCGTCCTGGCCTGCGTCTGGTCGCTGGTCTTCGCGACCAACATGGCCATGAAGGAAGCCAGCCTCTCCCGCCACCCCGGCTGGCCCGAGTACCGCCGCCGGACCTGGTGGCTGCTGCCGCCGGTGTTGTGAGAGGAACCGCGTAGATCCGTTTCGGGAGCCATCCTAGCGGCCTTCCCCCCTGGTGGGGGAAGGTGGCCCGGAGGGCCGGATGAGGGGGGGCGGGCACGACGACCTTTGGAGTGTTCGATGGGCCCTCCGAGACCGTCGGCCTGGACTGGATTCCTCGAAATCCGAAGCCCCGCGGGCAAGCTCCCCCTCATCTGACCGCTTCGCGGTCTGTCTTCCCCCTCCAGGGGGGAAGGACGTCAGCCTCGCCTTCGCCGTTTGGAAGGAGACGAAGCGAATCGTCCTGGGCATCGGCCGCCCTCCCGCGGGCCCTGTCCAGGAGGGACGGCCGGTCGGCTCGGAGTTGATCGGCGAGGCGCTCGCCTTCGCGGATGTCCGCGTCGATCCGCTCGCGGTTTTCGAAGTAGTAGGCCAGCGCCGCGTACACGTCCGAGAGCGTCAGGCTGGGATGCCGATCGACGATCTCATCGGGGCTCAACCCCTGGCGCTCGTGCCAGACGGCGACGTCGGCGACGGTCACGCGATGGCCGTCGACGCGCGGCTTGCCCCCGCGGACGCCGGGCGTCGCCACGACGCGGACGCGGTCGGGCGGGGGCGCGGTCGTGATGTCCGTGATGTGCGAGGTCTTCTCCATGGGATTCATCCTAATCCCCGGTCAGTCCGGGAGCATACCCCGGATGGAGTCCAGGGTGTCGGCCTCCTCGGCGGGCTTGTCGTCGCGCCAGCGGAGGATGCGGGGGAAGCGGACGGCGATGCCGGACTTGTGGCGGGGGGAGCGTTGGATTCCTTCGAAGGCCAGCTCGAAGACCAACTCCGGCTTGACGGTGCGGACCGGCCCGAATTTCTCCACCATGTTGCGGCGGATGAAGGCGTCGACCCGCGCGATCTCGGCGTCGGTGAGGCCGGAATAGGCCTTGGCGAAGGGGACCAGCCGCCGGTCGTCGTCCCAGACGCTGAAGGTGTAGTCGGTGTAGAGGCTCGCCCGCTTGCCGCTGCCGCGCTGGGCGGCGGTGAGGACGGCGTCCACGGTGAACGGGTCGACCTTCCACTTCCACCAGTCGCCCCGCTTGCGGCCGACGTGGTACGGCGAGTCCTTCCGCTTCAGCATCAGCCCCTCGGCCTGGCGGGAGCGGGCCTCGTCGCGGGCGGCGGCCATCGCCTCCCACGAGTCGGCGACGACCGTCGGCGAGAGGACCAGCCGATCGGGCCGGCCGACGCGGGCGACGACCTCGGCCAGCCTGGCGCGGCGGGCCTCGAAGGGCTCGGCGCGGAGGTCGCGGCCACCGGCCTCCATCAGGTCATACGCGATCAGGACGACGGGGACCTCGGCCAGGATCGCCTTGCCGACGGCCTTCCGGCCGATCCGCCGCTGGAGCTGGGCGAACGGCAGCGGGACGCCGTCGCGATACGGCAGGATCTCGCCGTCGATCGCCGTCCCCTCGGGGAGCATGGCGCCGACGGTGGCGATCTCCGGGTAGCGGTCGGTCACCAGCTCCTCCCCGCGCGACCAGAGGAAGGTGTCACCCCCACGGCGGATGAGCTGCGACCGGATGCCGTCCCACTTCCACTCGGCGACCCAGTCGTCGACCGGCCCGAGCGCGGCGACATCCCCCTCCACGCCGTACGCCAGGCAGAAGGGATAGGGGCGGCTGTGGTCGGCGTCGGTCGCGTCGGCGGCGAGCAGGCGTTCGAGGAATCGCGGGCCCGGCTCCCAGTCCCCCATCAGGCGATGCGCCACGACCGCCGCGTCGACCCCCCCCACCTTCGCCAGCGCCCGGGTGACGAGCTGCTGCGAGACCCCGACGCGAAAACTCCCGCTGATGAGCTTGTTCCAGACGAACTGCTGGGGCCGGTCCATCGCCCGCCAGGCGTCGAGCATCGCGGCGCGCTGGGCCTCCTCGTCCGCCCCGCGAAGGGGGAGGAGGCGTTCCTCCACCCACTCGGCGAGCGGCCGGTCGGTGGAATGCTCGGACGGGGGGAGCAGCAGCGCGACCGTCTCGGCCACGTCCCCCACGGCGTCGTACGACTCCTGGAACAGCCAGTCCGGGACGCCCGCCTCGGCCGCCGCCCACTCGCGGATCTTCCTCGACGGGACCACCTGCCTCGGCTTGCGGCCGATCAGGAAGTACACCGCCCACGCGGCGTCGGCCGGCGGCGCCTGCTCGAAGTACCGCGTCAGCGCCTCGACCTTCTCCCCCGTCCGGGTCGTCTCGTCGAGCGCCGCGTAGAGCCGGGCGAAGTCCCTCATCCGATCGCCTCCCCGGACTCGGCGGCCTCGGCCTCGTCCGCTTCCATCGCCTCGGCCTCGGCCCCCTCCTGGGCGTCCCCCTCCCCGACGTACCGGGTGGCGAGGACCTCGGCCTCGACGCCACGCTCGCGCAGGTATCGGACCACGACCGCCGTGTAGCCGTGCGTCACCAGAACCCGGCGCGCCCCGGTGGCCTCGACGGCGCCGAGAAGCCCGGGCCAGTCGACGTGGTCGGACAGGACGAAGCCGCGATCCGCGGCCTTCCGCCGCCGCGTCCCCCGGATCGTCATCCAGCCCGAGGCGATCCCGGTGGACAGCGGCGCGAACTTGCGGGCCCACGGCGTCCCCTGCGCCGACGGCGGCGCGACGATCATCGCCCCGGCCCAGCTCTTGCCCCGCGTCGCCGCCCCGGCGTAAGACGTCGGCGGCAGGTCGACGCCCCCCTCGCGGTACGCCCGGGTCAGCTTCTCGACGGCCCCATGCGTGTAGATCGGCCCGATGGAGGGATCGAGCCCGGAGAGGAGCCGTTGCGACTTCCCCAGCGCGTACGCCAGGAGCAGGCTGGCCCGGCCGGCGTCGCGGTTGGCCCGCCACCAGGCGTTGATCTCGTCGAAGACCGACGCCTGCGACGGCCAGCGGTAGATCGGCAGGCCGAACGTCGACTCGGTGACGAACACGTCGCACCGCACCGGCTCGAACGGCGAGCAGGTGGCGTCCGGCTCCACCTTGTAGTCTCCCGAGACGACCCAGACCCGCCCCCGATGCTCCAGGCGAACCTGCGCCGAGCCCAGGATGTGGCCCGCCGGGTGGAGCGAGACCCGCACGCCGTTGACGTCGATCGGCTCGCCGTAAGGCAGGGCGTCGATGACCGCCTCCGCCCCCATGCGGACCCGTAAGACCCGCTCCCCCTCCTCCGAGCCGAGGTATCGCCCGCAGCCCCAGCAAGCATGGTCGGCGTGGGCGTGCGTCACCACGGCCCGCGGCACGGGCCGCCAGGGATCGACGTAAAAGCCCCCCGCCTCGCAATAGAGGCCCGCGTCGGTCGGCTTCAGCAGGTCGTCGGCGTTCATCGACCCATTCTAGGCGCGGGTCGACGGATGGCCAGTGCCCCGGCTCGAATCGGGAGTCGCTCTCGATCCCGGAGATTCGTCGACGACGGTCTTCCCCCCGCGCGGGGGCGGACAGACCGTGAAGCGGTCAGGCGGGGGGGACGACGAGCACGGGCGCTCTTGGAGTCCGAAGGCCCGCCCGACCGGCTCGGGAGCCCGGCGGCCGTCTCGCGTGTCCTCCCCCTCATCCGGCCCCGCGGGCCACCTTCCCCCGCGAGGGGGGAAGGGCGTCATGATGCCCGGCCCGATGGCCAGGGTGCCCGGTCGATCTCCATGATCGAGAGCGACGCCCGCTCGATTCAGGCCCGGCCGTTCGGCGCGACCCGCGCGGGGCGGCGTCGCGGGGGCCGGGGCGCCGGGACGGCCAGGCCGAAGGCATCGGCTCGGGCGCGGTCGCCGGACGCGCCCTTGCGGGGGCCGGGGAACGCGGCGCGGACCTGGGGGCGGTTGTGGTGGAGGCAGCGGCCGTAGAAGCTGTCGATCACCTGCCCCTCCTCCGGGCGGTGGAAGGCGATGACCTCGACGACCTCCTCCCACGCCAGGCAACGGACGTCGACGCGCCGGCATGTCGGCTCGAACCAGTCGCGGAACCAGTCGTCGCGCTCGCCGGCGTAGTCCTCCACCCGGCGGCGGACCTTGCGACGGATCGCGTCGGGCGCGGCGTCCCAGGCGAAGACGCCGTCATCCAGCCGGGCTTGCGGCGCGAGGATCACCAGCGCGAGATCCTCCATCGACTCCGGCCGGCGGTCGGCGCGCCGGAGGATCTCGGCCATGCAGGCGACGGTGCGGGCGGCCTGGTCGTAGTACGGGGCGTTCTTCACCCCCGTCGAGAGCCGGGCGTAGAGCTTGGCCTCGATGACGACGAGCTGGTCGGCGTCGTCCTGGAGCGCCAGGCCGGCGGTGCCGGGGTCGCCGACGGTGAAGTGGCCCAGCACGGCGTCGGCGTGCGAGCGGGCCTCGGCCAGCCGGTCGCCCCGGTAGCGCGGGAGGAACGCCGAGGGGAGCCACGGCTCGGAGAACCACCGGGCGCCCGGCCGGGGCGAGAGCGGGTAGCGGTCCCCGCCGTGCCGCTCGAACCAGTCGAGGACCAGGCGCAGCAGCCAGCCCTCGTTGAAGAGGGTCGACGGCGGGAAGACCGGTCGGCCGGTCTCGCACGCCTCCAGCATGGCCCTGATGCGCTCCGTGATCATCGCGTCGGCCCCGCCGGCCCTCCGTCGCCCTCGACTCGACCTCATCCTTCGACCCCGCCTAAACATTCTATCCGGAACCGCGACCCATGATGATCTGTATGTCCGTCGAGCAGTCGGATTTCGGCGTCGGGCACCCCCAGGGACGCCTCGCCGCGGAAAGATTTCAAGATTCCTGAAATCTCGACAGGCCCGCCGCGGACCATGCGGTTGATCGTGCCACGGTTCTTTGACATCCCGGAAGCAGTCGAGCATCGGGGGACGATCCCCGAGAGCGTCGCCCTCGCCACGATGAAAGGAGGGCGGTCGGCCCGATCTCGTCCCCTGTACCGGCGGGCTGACGGCCCGACGCTTTCTCCGCGACGGCCGCGCGAACAGACCCTCCCTTCTCCCCTCGTGGGAGAAGGTGGCCGAAGGCCGGCTGTGGGGGAAGGTCCTGGCTGTCGGTGGCGCGCCCCCTCATCCGCCCCTCCGGGGCCCCTTCTCCCACGAGGGTAGAAGGAGGGAGCGCGTCCGTGGAGCCGTCCGCGAGAAAGCGTCGGGCCACCCTCGCCCGGCGGGAGAGGGGACGCGCGTTTCACGCTCGTTGGCGAGAAAACACATACGCCAACGACGAACGAAGCCAACTTGTCCGAGGAGCAAGTCGCTGTATCGAGAAGACTTGCGTGCCAATGTCGGAAATCGCCGGCGCGCGAACGAAGCCAACTTCGGCCCGCGCGGGTCAGGGCTGCCGGACGGTCAGCGTCTGGTCGGCCTTCACGTCGTGGAGCGTGGTCTTCTCGCCGCCGGGCCAGGTGATCTCGACCCGGTCGGCGGTGGCGGAGTCGCCGAGGCCGAAGTGGAGGTCGAAGGCGTTCTGGGACTGGTGGGTGGAGCCGCTTCGGACCTCGCGAAGCTGCGTCCTGCCCCCGGCGGCGACCGTGGCGATCGCGTTGATCGCCGGGGCTCCCGCCCGGTTCAGCGGGCGGAGCTTGAGCCAACGCCCGACGCGCGGGGTGTCGTTGCGGAGGAGGAGCGGCGGGGAGTCCATCGCGGTGAGGAGCAGGTCGAGGTCGCCGTCGTCGTCGTAATCCCCCACGGCCAGCCCCCGGGCGGACGCGGCGACCTGGAAGCCGGGGCCGGCCTCGCGGGAGACGTCGACGAACCGGCCGCCGTCGTTGCGGAGCAGGAACGGGAGCTGTCGGTAGGTCTCCTTCAAATCGGCCGACTGGTCGACCTGGGGATAGATGTGGCCGTTGACGATGACGATGTCCACGTCGGCGTCGTGGTCGTAATCCAGGAAGGCGCATCCCCATTTCAGGGCGTGGTGGGTGATGGTCTTCAGCCCGGTCGGCTCGGCCACGTCCTGGAACGCCAGGTCTCCCTCGTTGCGGTAGATGGTGGCCGTGTCCTGGGCGAAGGTGGTGACGAGGACGTCCTGCCGCAGGTCTCCGTCGAAGTCGGCGGCGTCGACGCCCATGTCGGCCTGGGCCGAGCCGCGGCCGTTGACGCCGATGCCGCTCCAGGTGCCGACCTCGGTGAACGTGCCGTTCCCCTCGTTGCGGTAGAGGAAGTTGGGGTTGGAGTCGTTGGCGACGAAGACGTCGACGTCGCCGTCGCCGTCCAGGTCGGAGGCCAGCACCCCCAGGCCGTAGGACTCGGCCGTGTCGGTCATGCCGGCCTCGTCCGTGGCGTCGGTGAACGTGCCGTCGCCGTCGTTGCGGTAGAAGCGGTCCCGCCCCCCCCGGAGGCCGAACGGGCCGTCGAGGACCTTCACCATGTCGCGCCAGGTAGTCGTCCGTCGCGCGGCGAGTACATCCTCCAGCGTGCATTCGATGTAGTTGGCGACGTACAGGTCGAGGTCGCCATCGCCGTCGGCGTCGAAGAAGGCCGAGCCCGCGCCCCAGCCGGGATCGGCGACGCCGGCCTGCTCCGCCACCTCCTCGAACGTGCCGTCCCCCCGGTTGCGGTAGAGGCGGTTGGGGCCGAAGTTGGTGACGTAGAGGTCGACCAGGCCGTCGCCGTCGTAGTCGGCGGCGGAGACGCCGCAGCCCCACGAGTCGTCCCCCACGCCGGCCTTCTCCGTCACGTCCTCGAACGTGCCATCCCCCTTGTTGCGGTAAAGGGCGTTGCGACCCTTCAGCCGGACTTGCGACGGATCCTCGTCGAGCGCCCAGGCGTTGACGAGGTAGACGTCGAGCCGGCCGTCGCCGTCGAAGTCCACGAACGCGCAGCCGGTCCCCGTCGATTCCAGGATGTGGTCCTTGTCCGGCCCGCCGCTATAAAGGACGGTCGTCAGCCCCGCCGCCTCCGCGACCTCCACGAACCGCGGCGTCGGCGGCCCGGGGGGCGGTGCCGGCGCGGGGGCTTCCGCCTTCGGCGCGGGGGGCGACGCGGGCGACGGGGGCGCGGATTCCCCGCAGCCGAGGCAGGCGAGCGACGGGACCAGGAAGAAGAGGCGGCGCACGTCGCGGCTCCCTCGGGCGTGGGATTGGGATGGCGTCCGGGGCGGAAGCGGGGGGCCGCGTCCAGAAAGCATGGTCATAACGGCCTTCCCCCCTGGCGGGGGAAGGTGGCCCGGAGGGCCGGATGAGGGGGAGGACAAGCGGGTCGTGCGTCGGGATTCGCGATAACCGGTCGGGCGGGTTTCCGGATCCCGTCGGCCCTCGCGCGTGTCGTCCCCCTCACCTGACCGCTCCGCGGTCTGTCCTCCCCCGCGAGGGGGGAAGACTTTCAGAAGATTCCTGGGCCTTCCTCGGCCCGCCTCACTCCGGAGCGACGGCGGCGTCGAAGGCCTTCGTCAGCTCGGCGCCGAGGGCGGCCAGGTCGGCCTGCTCGTCGGCGCGGGCGATCCTGGCGGCGACGTCGAGGAGGGCCTTTTTCTCGCGGTTGGTCACCCAGATGTAGTCTTCCTTGGTCTCGACGTCGGTGTTGTGGGTGTGTCCGGCCTTGGCGAGGCGCTGGCGGATGGCCTGGATGGCCTTGTCCCCCTCGTTGGCGATGTTCGTGACCTCGGCCGCGGCGGCCTCGAGGTGGGCCACCCGACGCCCGGCGTCCCTGGCGGCGGCCTTCAAGTGCTCCTGAGCGCCCATCTCGTAGCCGATGAGGATGCTCCTCACCAACTGGTCCTCGGTCGCCTCGATCTCGATGATCGCCGTCGCCAGGTGCTCGTAGGTCGTCGCGGCCGCCTGGGAGGCCGACCGGTGGTCCTTGGCCTCGGCGGGCTGCTGCGAACGGGCCGCCTGGTAGCCGATGAACAGGGCGCCGACGAACGCGGCGGGGAGGAGGGATCGCATGGAGGTGGCTCCTTGGAGATGGGGGTCGCGGCCGCGGTCGGGCCGTCTGCTCCCGCTCGCCGATTTGGACGGGCCGCGTCACCACGTTGTAAGACGCGCCGGGGGCGTTGTCCAGGAGGCGGGGCCGGCGGATCGTGGGCTATCGCGGAACCCGGGCGGTGCGTTACGCTGATCCGGCGGCGCGAAGGGTCCCGGACCAGCGGACGAAGGAGTCGGCGGCGGCATGTGCGGCATCGCGGGGTTCGTCAACGGCGACGGTCGCGAGGCCGACCGCGACACGGTCGAGGCCATGACCGCCAGCCTCGCCCACCGCGGGCCCGACGGCACCGGCGCGTACGCCCGCGGGCCCGTCGCGCTGGGGCATCGACGCCTCTCCATCATCGACGTCGAGGGGGGCGCGCAGCCCCTCGCCAACGAGGACGAATCCATCTGGATCGTCTACAACGGCGAGCTGTACAACGAGCCCGACCTCAAGCCGGCCCTCCAGGCCGGGGGCCACCGCTACCGCACCCGCAGCGACACCGAGACCCTCGTCCACCTCTACGAGGAAGAAGGCGAGTCGTTCGTCGACCAGCTCAACGGCATGTTCGCCCTGGCGATCTGGGACGGCCTCCGGCGTCGTCTGATCCTGGCGCGCGACCGCATGGGGCAGAAGCCGCTCTACTACGCCGAACTCCCCGGCGGCGGCCTGGCCTTCGCCTCCGAACCCAAGGCCCTCCTCAAGCACCCCGACGTCCCCCGCGGCCTCGACCGCGACGGCCTCGCCCGCTACCTCTTCTATGAATATGTGCCCGCGCCCCATTCCATCTGGCGGGGCGTCCGCAAGCTGCCGCGGGGGCACGTCCTGACGTGGGAGGACGGCCGTGTCCGCGTCTCCCGCTTCTTCCCCAGGCCCGGCGACCCTCGCGACCCTTCCCCGCCGCCGTTCGACGAGGCCGCCGCCCGCTTCTGGGGCTCGTTCCGCGACGCCGTCGCCCGGCACCGGCGCTCCGACGTCCCCCTCGGCGTCTTCCTCTCCGGCGGGGTCGACTCGTCGAGCGTCGCCGCGGCCCTCTGCGAGATCGAGCCGGCGGCGGGCGTCCACACCTTCTCCATCGGCTTCGAGGACCCCAGCTTCGACGAGAGCGCCCACGCGCGGGCCGTCGCCGAATTCCTCGGCACGACCCACCACCAGCGGACCTTCTCCGTCGAGACCGTCATGGAGCTGCTGCCGGGCGTCGCCGGCTGGCTGGACGAGCCTTTCGGCGACGCCTCCATCTTGCCGACCCACCTCCTCAGCCGGTTCGCCCGCGAGCACGTCACGGTGGCCCTCGGTGGCGATGGCGCCGACGAACTGATGGCCGGCTACCCCACCTTCGAGGCCGAGCGCGCCGCGCGGATCTTCCGGGGCCTCCCCCGCCCGGCCCGCGCGCTCGCCGCGGCGGTCGCCGGCCGGCTGCCGGTCGACCATCGCAACTTCTCGTTCGACTTCAAGCTCAAGCAGTTCCTCCGCGGCGCCGCCGAGGCCCCCCCCCTCGCCCATCAGCGCTGGCTGGGCTCGTTCTCCGGCCCCGAGCTGGCCCGGCTGTTCGTCGACCCTCCCCCCGACGTCGAGGCCGAGCACGCCGCCCTCGCCGAGCGCCTGGCCGCCGAGATCCCCGGCGACGCGCTCGGCCGCTCGCTGGAGCTCTACCAGGAGACGTATCTCCCCGAGGACATCCTCACCAAGGTCGACCGCGCGAGCATGGCCCGAGGCCTGGAAGTCCGCGCGCCGTTCCTCGACGCCCTGCTGGTCGACGAGGTGCGCTCGCTGCCCTCGGGCTACAAGTACGGCGCGGGGACGACCAAGCGCCTGCTCAAGCGGGCCGTCGCCGATCGGCTGCCGGCCTCCATCCTGAAGCGGCCTAAAAAGGGCTTCGGCATCCCCGTCGCCCGCTGGCTCCGCGGCCCGCTCGCCCCCCTGCTCGACCGGCTGCTCGCCCCCGACCGCCTGCGGCGACAGGGCCTGTTCCGCCCCGAGGAGGTCGCCCGGCGGATCCGCGAGCATCGCGAGGGGGTCCGCGACCACCGCAAGCCGCTCTGGACGCTCCTGATGTTCCAACTCTGGCACGAGCGATGGATCGAGGGGTGATCGAAGCCCCATGAACGGAGTGTGATGCAATGGCGAGCCGCGTCGTCTTCGTCTGCCACGAAAACGGGGAAGCGTGGAGCCCCGGGATCTATCTGCACCTGGGCGGGGAGCGGGCTTTCGACCTGATCCGAGGGGCGGCCCCCCGGATGTGCATGTACGACGCGGGCTCGGCCGCGGCCCAGCTCTGCGCCTACCTGTGCGAGCAGGTGAAGGACGTCCACGGCGTCGACCTCTGGCCCCCCCCGGAGTCCGGGGCCGACGGCAAGGTCGACTGGGAGGCGTACAGCCCCGGCGACTGGGGCGTCATCGCCGTCGACGTCCTCGACGCCAGGGCCGACGGCTATGCGGGGGAGTTCGCCGGCCGGGTCGCCCTGGACCTGCCCTTCGACCAGAGTTGCCTCTGACGCATCGCCCCCGCGGCGGGCGTCGCGCCTTCGATAGCAGCAAGGGATAGGATGAGGATCCTCGTCGTCTCCGACCTCCACGGCAACCGCGCGGCCATCGAGGCCGTCCGCGAGCCGCACGACGTCTGCTTCTGCCTGGGCGACCTGGTCGACTACGGGCCCGAGCCCGCCGCCTGCATCCGATGGGCCATGGCCCACGCCGACCACGCCGTGCGCGGGAACCACGACCACGGCGTCGCCCAGGAAGTCCCCGTCGCCGGCGACGCCGGCTTCCGCTACCTCACCCGCGTCACCCGCCCCGACATGTGGGAGGCCCTCGACGCCGACGAGCGCAAGTACCTCCTGCAACTCCCCGTGACCAGGCGCGTGACGATCGGCGACGTGCGGTTCCTCCTCGTCCACGCCACGCCGCGCGACCCCCTGGACGAATATCTCCTCCGCGACGAGGCCGCCTGGACGCGACGGCTGGAAGGCGTCGACGCCGACGTCGTCTGCGTGGGGCACTCGCACATGCAGTTCAGCCTCAGGGCCGGCGGCAAGATCGTCCTCAACCCCGGCAGCGTCGGCCTCCCCCGCGACGGCGACCCCCGCGCCGCCTATGCAATCATCGAGGACGGCCGCATCGAGCTGAAGCGAGTCCCCTACCCCATCGAGGAGACCGTCGCCGCGATCGGGTCATCCCCCTGGCCCGATCGCGCCAAGGCCATGCTGACGCACGTCGTCCGCCACGGCCGCCTCCCCCAGCCGAGCAGCCTCGCCACGCCGACGGGAGCCGCGGCCGACGAGGCAGCGCTGGAGGGCGGGGCCGATCCCGACGATTAATGGAAGGCCAAGCACGGGCCGCGAACAGCCCCCCGGTGGGGTTGGGACGAGAAATCGCGCAAAAACGCCGGGGCGAAAGGTTGACGCTCGGCGAGGTCGCCTTTACACTCTTACTTTCCTGCGTGATGGGCGAGCTGGCGGGACGGACCCGCCGTCGGATCAGCCGGGTACTGGGAAGGACGGGTTTTCGGTGGCGGGAATCAGCAACGAGCGGATTCGAATCCGGATGGAGGCCTACGACCATACCATCCTGGACCAGTCGGCCAAGGACATCGTCGACACGGCGAAGCGGACCGAGGCAATCGTTCACGGGCCGATCCCCCTGCCCACGCGGATCGAGCGGTACACCGTGTTGCGTAGCCCGCACATCGACAAGAAGTCGCGGGAGCAGTTCGAGATCCGGACGCACAAGCGCCTGATCGACATCGTCCAGCCGACGAACAAGACCATCGACGCCTTGAACAAGCTGAGCCTGCCCGCCGGGGTGGACATCAAGATCAAGGCCTCGCAATCGGGCTCCTGAGCCCGATTTCGCGAGAACAAGCGACACGACCCTTGCAAGCCCCGGCGTCGGCTGTTAAAGTCGTCGCCCTGGGTATGATTGGCTTCCCGGACCGCGCACGACTGGTGCGTGTACGTCCGGACGCGTCGGACGCCTCAATCGGCCTCGCGTCGAGAGACAGCCCCGCCGCCGGGAGATAGGGATCGCCGAAAAGCCTGGCCGCGACCCCCCGCCGAAGCCCGCCCCCATCCCAGGTTGATTGGAACACGCCTCGCCGCGAGGCCCGCCGGCGCCCCGGTCCCCCGGGTCCGTCCCGGCATCGGCCGGCGGTAGCGCCGCCACCGGTTGCACACGGAGTTCGACGATGCGAGTGGGACTGCTGGGACGGAAGGTCGGGATGACCCAGATCTTCCAGGAAAACGGCACCGCCGTGCCGGTCACGGTTCTCGAATGCGGCCCCTGCACCGTCCTGCAGGTCCGCACCGACGAGGTCGACGGCTACCACGCGGTCCAGCTCGGGTTCGACGACAAGAAGCGCAAGAACGCCACCCAGGCGGAGCGCGGGCACGCCAAGAAGGTGGACGCCGAGCCCCAGCGGTACATCCGCGAGATCCGCCAGCAGGGCCCCGTCGAGGTCCAGCCCGGCGCCCGGCTGACGGTCGAGGTCTTCAACGAGATCAAGAACGTCGACGTCACCGGCACCAGCAAGGGCCGCGGCTTCTCCGGCGTCATCAAGCGTCACGGCTTCCGCGGCCTGCGTGCGACCCACGGCGTCAAGCGGATGCATCGCCATCCCGGCTCCTCCGGCCCCAGCGCCGACCCGTCGCGGACCCGCAAGGGCATCCGCAAGCCCGGCCAGTACGGCAACGTCAAGGTGACGGTGCGGAACCTCGAGATCGTCCGGGTCGACCCGGCCAACAACCTCCTGCTGCTCCGCGGCGCCGTCCCCGGCCCCAACGGCGGCTACCTGACCGTCCGTCAGACGAATAAGGCCTGAGCCGGGTTCGCGGACCCTCGGAAATGGAAGCGATCGCCATGCTGACGATTCCCGTATACAACCCCGACGGCGCCAAGGTGAGCGAGGAGCAGGTCGACCCCGCGGCGTTCGGCGTCGAGGTCAACAAGCAGCTCCTGCACGACGTCGTCCTGATGCACCTGGCCGCCCGCCGGGTCGGCACGGTCAACACCCGCGGCCGCTCGGACGTCGCCGGTTCGACGAAGAAGCTGTTCCGCCAGAAGGGGACCGGCAACGCCCGCGCCGGCTCCAAGCGGACCAACAAGCGGAAGGGCGGCGGCGTCGCATTCGCCCGCCGCAACCGCGACTACCGCTACTCGATCCCCAAGCGGGCCGTCCGGGCCGCCGTCAAAATGGCCGTGCTGTCGAAGTTCCAAGACAATCAGGTCCTGGTGCTCGACGGGCTGACGCTCGACGCCCCCAAGACCCAGGTCGTGGCCAGGGCGCTCAAGGCCATCCGGCGCCCCGACATTACCGAGGCCGAGTCGGCCGAGGTCGTCGGCGAGACCAAGGCCGCCGCCTCCCGCCGCACGCTGGAAGGGCGGACCATCCTCCTGGGGCTCCCCGCCGCCGACCAGGCCCTCTACCGCAGCGCCCGGAACATCGACGGCGTCCAGGTGGCCCCGGTCTCCGAGTTCAACACCTACGACGTGCTCAAGCAGCGTTACCTGGTCCTGACCAGGGAGGCGTTGACGGCCCTGATCGAGCGCGTCAAGACCCAGCCGGCGCGCCGCGCCGTGGAGGCCTGATCCATGGTTACTCTCCGCCGCGCCCCGGCCTACAGCCGCAAGGGCCCCACGCTCGAACCCCACCAGGTGGTCGTCCGGCCGCTGATCACCGAGAAGGCGACCCACCTCTCGGAGCGGCACAACGCCTACACCTTCGAGGTCAACCCGCTCGTCGGCAAGACCGAGATCAAGGCGGCCGTCGAGGCGCTGTTCGACGTCAAGGTCCGCGACGTCCGGACCCAGAATCGCAAGGGCAAGCTCCGTCGCGTCCGGCTCCAGCAGGGCCGCACCCGGAGCTGGAAGAAGGCGATCGTGAAGCTGCACGACGACTACCGCATCGACTTCTATTGACGACCAGGGCCGCGCCGGGCCGGACAGGATGGGGCGCGGCGGGCCCGGGGCCCGCCCCCCGGGACCGATCACCGAGACGACACGGGGCGACGCCCAGAGCCGGGGCGCCCGCGGAGAGATGAAGCGATGGGCATCCGCTACTACAAGCCGACCAGTCCGGGCCGCCGCAACGCGTCGGTCAGCGACTTCTCGGAGCTGACGGACAAGAACAAGAAGCCGGAGAAGTCGCTCACCGAGCCGCTGAAGAAGACCGGCGGGCGGAACAACCAGGGCTTCATCACCGTCCGCCACCGCGGCGGCGGCCACAAGCGGATGTACCGGGTCATCGACTTCCGGCGCAACGACCGCGACGGCCAGGTCGCGCAGGTGACGCACATCGAGTACGACCCGAATCGCTCGGCCCGCATCGCCCTGATCGTCTACCCCGACGGCCAGAAGCGGTACATCGTGGCCCCCGAGGGGCTCAAGGCCGGCATGAGCGTCAACTCGGGCCCGGAAGCCGAGCCGAAGGTCGGCAACTGCATCCCGCTGAGCCGCATCCCCACCGGGATGTCGATCCACAACATCGAGATGCAGCCCGGCGGCGGGGCCAAGCTCTGCCGGTCGGCCGGCGTCTCCGCCACGCTCACCGCCCGCGAGGGGAACTGGGCCCAGATCACCCTGCCCTCGGGCGAGGTTCGGCGAATCCCGTCGGCCTGCCGCGCGACGATTGGGACGGTCGGCAACGCCGATCACATGAACATCCGCCTGGGCAAGGCGGGCCGCCGCCGGTGGCTGGGCCGCCGGCCGCACGTCCGCGGCATGGCGATGAACCCGGTCGACCACCCGATGGGGGGCGGCGAGGGCCGGTCGAAGGGCCACACCCCGCAGTCGCCGACCGGCGTGCTGGCGAAGGGGGGCAAGACCCGCCGCCGCCGCAAGCCCTCGAACAAGGCGATCATCCGCCGCCGGACCAGCGTCCGCTACGGCCAGCTGAAGATCTGACCACGCCGCCGCACCGCCCCCTGGACACCGTATCCCGAAGGAAGCCGAAGCAATGGGACGTTCGCTCAAGAAAGGCCCGTACGTCGTCGAGCGGCTGCTGGAGAAGGCCGCCAAGGTCGACGCCACCGGCAGCCGCGAGCCGATCAAGACGTGGGCCCGGTCCTGCACCATCGTGCCCGAGTTCATCGGCAAGAACTTCGCGATCCACAACGGCAAGAACTTCATCAAGCTGTACGTGACCGAGGACATGGTCGGCCACAAGCTGGGGGAGTTCGCCCCCACGCGGACCTTCCGCAGCCACGGCGGCAAGGCGGCGAAGGGCTCCCGCAAGTGAGCCGCGGCGGCGGGCCCCCAGGCGGGCCGGCCCCGCCGCCCGACCCCAGGACGCTCGAAGGACGAGACGGACGGGGCCCCCGACGGGGCCCCGGCGGAATTCAAAAGAGACCCCGGTCATGAGCACCACCGCCGAATACACGGCCAGCCACCGCTTCGCCCGCATCTCGGCGCGGAAGGTCCGGCCCCTGCTGGACCTGATCCGCGGCAAGTACGCCGACGACGCGCTGGACATCCTGAAGTACATGCCCCACCGCGGGGCCCGGCTGGTCGAGCGGGTGCTCCGCAGCGCCATGGCCAACGCCGAGGACCAGGGCGTCCGCCACGTCGGCGACCTGGTGATCGTGGACGCCCGCGGCGACGGCGGGCCGATGTTCAAGCGGCTCATGCCGCGGGCCCGGGGCATGGCCTACCTGGTCCGCCGGCGCAGCAGCCACATCGCGATCGGGCTCGAAGACTACTCGAAGCTCGAGGCCTGACGCCCGCGACCCCCGGCCCGGACGCCGCGGGGGCGGGGGGACCAGACGCACGAGGACGACCGATGCAGATTCAACAAGCCGGGGGACGCTGAGCGATGGGACAGAAGGTGCGGCCGACCGGGTTCCGCGTGGGGGTGATGGAGGACTGGCGGAGCCGCTGGTACGCCTCCAAGCACGAGTTCAGCGACCTGCTGGTCGAGGACTTCAAGATCCGGAAGTTCATCAAGGGGAAGTACGGCTTCGCCGGCATCCCCAAGATCGAGATCGAGCGCACGCGCGACGCCGTGACCGTCCTGCTGTCGACGGCCCGGCCTGGCGTGGTGATCGGCCGCAAGGGCGCCGAGGTCGAGCGTCTCCAGGAGGAGCTGCAGAACCTGACCGGGCGGCGGATCGAAATCAAGATCGTCGAGGTCGGCCGGCCGGAGATCGACGCCCAGCTCATCAGCGAGGACATCGCCGAGCAGCTCCAGAAGCGGTCCAGCTTCCGGCGCACGATGAAGCGGGCCCTCGAGCAGACGATGGACGGCGGCGCGAAGGGCGTCAAGATTCAGCTCTCGGGCCGCCTGGGCGGGGCCGAGATGTCGCGGACGGAGGCGGCGGCGCAGGGGTCGGTGCCCCTCAGCACGCTGCGGGCGAAGGTCGATTACGGGTTCGCCGAGGCGAAGACGGCGCAGGGCCACATCGGCGTCAAGGTGTGGGTCAACCAGGGCGACTATTTGAAGATGGAGGCTGGCGATGGCGCTGATGCCCAAGCGGGTCAAGTATCGAAAAAGCCAAAAAGGCCGCGTAAAAGGTAACGCCACCCGCGGCAACTACGTCTCGTTCGGCGAGTACGGTCTGCAGGCCCTGGAGCCGGGGCGGATCAGCGCCCAGACGATCGAGGCGGGCCGCGTGGTCGGCAGCCAGGCCGTCCGGGGCGGCGGGAAGCTCTACATCCGGATCTTCCCCCACAAGAGCGTGACCGCGATCCCGGCCGAGACCCGGATGGGCAAGGGCAAGGGCGAGGTCGAGTTCTGGGCGGCCGTGGTCAAGCCGGGGACCATCCTCTACGAGATCGGCGGCCTCACCGAGGACGCGGCCCGCGCCGCGTTCAACCGCGTCGCCCACAAGATGCCCGTCAACTGCCGCTTCGTGACCCGCCGGCCGACCGTCTGAGCCGGCGGCCGGCGACGACATCGGGACGGAGGCCCGCCGCGGGCCGAGACGACCGAGAAGGACGAGAAGGACCCATGAGCAAGGCCTCCGAACTCCGCGACCAGTCCGACGAGCAGCTCGAGCTGCACCTGAAGGACTTGCAGAAGAACCTGTTCCGGCTGCGGCTGCAGAGCGAGACCGAGCGGCTCGAGGCGCCCAGCGAGATCATCAAGGCCAAGCGGGAGATCGCCCGGACCAAGACGATCCTCCGCGAGCGTCAAATCCAGCGCGAGCGGGCCGCCGCCTCGGCCCCGGCCGCCTCCTGAACAACGGGGTAGCGTCGGCGACCGGCGCGGCCCCAGCACCCCAGGGAATCGAAGCACGCACGATGAGCCAGCCCAGCCCCGCCAACGCGAAGCCCGCGCCGGCCCGCAGCCCCCGCAAGACCGAGGTCGGCGTGGTGGCCTCCGACAAGATGAGCAAGACCCGCCGGGTCGTCGTGGAGCGGCTGGTCCCCCACGAAAAGTACGGCAAGTTGATGAAGCGGCGGACCGTCTGCCACACCCACGACGAGGGGGACGAGTCCCACGTCGGGGACGTGGTGGAGATCATGGAGACCCGGCCGCTCTCGAAGCTCAAGCGTTGGCGGCTGGTGCGCATCATCCGCAAGGGCGCCCAGCAGGCGCTCGCCGGCGAGGGCGAGGCCCCGGCCGCCCCTTCCGCCGAGTGACGGCCCCCCCTGAGCGACGAAAGGCTCGCGTACCATGATCCAGATGCAGACCCGGCTCGACGTGGCCGACAATTCCGGCGCCAAGGAAGTGATGTGCATCAAGGTCCTCGGCGGCAGCGCCTCGCACTACAAGCGGCGCGTCGCGGGCCTCGGGGACATCATCATCGCCAGCGTCAAGAAGGCCTCGCCGGGCGGCGACGTGAAGGCGGGAGACGTGGTCCGCTGCGTCATCGTCCGGACGCGGAACCAGGCCCGCCGGGGCGACGGCAGCTACGTGAAGTTCGACCGCAACGCGGTCGTGCTGATCGACAACGAGAAGAGCCCGCGCGGCACCCGCATCTTCGGTGCGATCGCCCGCGAGCTGCGCGACCGCCAGTTCATGAAGATCATCAGCCTGGCCTCCGAGGTCGTCTGAACTCCCTCGGCCCTGGCCCGAACGCCGGCGGGGCGTCCCGCCTCCCATAGCGAGCGAACCATGCACATCCGGAAAGACGACCAGGTCGAAGTGATCGCCGGCGACGACAAGGGGAGCCCCGGGAACCGCCGCATCGCCAAGGTGCTGCGGGCCATCCCCTCGAAGAACAAGGTCGTCGTCCAGGGGGTCAACCGGGTCTACAAGCACCTGAAGCCGAGCCAGAAGAACCCGCAGGGGGGCCGGCTCTCCAAGGAGATGCCCGTCGACGTCTCCAACGTCATGCTGTACTGCCCCAAGTGCGAGCGAGGCGTCCGCCAGGGCGCCCGGCTGACCGCCGAGGGCGTCAAGGAGCGGTACTGCCGCAAGTGCCAGACCGGGCTCGGCGCGTTGGGCCCGAAGAAGCAGGCCCACGCCGACGCCTACGCCAAGGCGCAGGCCCAGGCCCGCTGAGCAAGGACCGGCGCCGTCGGCCGCCGGGGGCGTGACCCCGGGACGGCGGAGACCCCGCGACCCGCCGACCGCAACTGACAGGATTACGGGTATGGCTCGCCTCCAAGAACTGTACAAGAACGAGATCAAGCAGGCGGTCGCCGCCAAGTTCAGCCTCGACAACCCGATGGCGATCCCCCGCCTGGAGAAGATCGTGGTCAACATGGGCGTCGGCAAGGCGACCCAGGACAAGACGATCCTTGAGTCGGCGGCCGAGAGCCTCGGCAAGATCGCGGGCCAGCGGCCGGTGATCACGAAGGCCAAGGTCTCCGTCTCGGGTTTCCGCCTTCGCGAGGGGAATGACATCGGCTGCAAGGTGACGCTCCGCGGGGCGAGGATGTACGAGTTCCTCGACCGCCTGGTGGCCATCGCCCTGCCCCGTATCCGCGACTTCCGCGGGCTGAACCCGAACAGCTTCGACGGCCACGGCAATTACAGCCTGGGCCTGGCCGAGCAGGTCGTCTTCCCGGAGATCGACGCCGACCGGATCCAGCACACGCACGGGATGGACGTGACGATCGTGACCACGGCGAAGAACGACGACCAGGCGCGGGAACTCCTCCGCCTCTTCGGCGTCCCCTTCCGCCAGCCCGGCTCCCGCGCCGGCGGCGCCGGCGGCCAGTGACCGGATCCGAACACCACCGACGCGAGGATTGACCGGACGCCGCGAGGCGTCCCCTCCACGGTCCCGGAAGGACGAGCATGTCGACCAAGGCCCAGAAGATCAAGTCCGAGACGCCCCGCAAGTTCGAGGTGCGGCACCGCAATCGTTGCCGGCTCTGCGGCCGCCCCCGCGGCTACTACCGCAAGTTCGGCATCTGCCGCATCTGCTTCCGGAACCTGGCCAGCCGCGGCCTGATCCCCGGCGTGAAGAAGGCCAGTTGGTGAGATACCGCCGGGCCACGCCGTCGGGCCCCCCGGAACGCCCCGTACCCCGAACAGAACAGCCGCGTCCGTCCGAGTCGCCCGCCGCGCCGACGCCCCGTGGGGGTCGTTACCCGCGACGGTTCAGGAAGGCTTCCCCGCCATGATGACCGACCCGATCGCCGATATGTTGACCCGGATCCGCAACGCCGTCCGGATCGAGCGCACGTCCCTCGACATGCCCGCGTCCAACATGAGGCGCGGGATCGCGCAGGTGCTGAAGGACGAGGGCTACATCTGGGACTTCGAGGAGATCGAGACCACCCCGGCCCGCACCCTCCGCCTCCACATGAAGTACGGCCCCAACGGCGAGAGGCTGATCACGAAGATCGACCGCATCAGCAAGCCGGGCCGCCGCGTCTATCGCGGCTACAAGGAGCTTAAGCCGGTTCTGGGCGGCATGGGCATCCAGATCCTCAGCACTCCCCGGGGCGTCATCAGCGACCGCCGCGCCCGCGACCAGAAGGTCGGCGGCGAAGTCCTGGCCATGATCTACTGATCTCGGCCGCCCCCGGGTACGAACCACCATCACGGTCGCAAGAACGAGGAAGACGGAGCCATGTCCCGCATCGGTCGCAAGCCGGTCGTCGTGCCGGCCAACGTGAAAGTGGCGATCGCCGACTCGACGATCGCCGTCGAGGGCCCCAAGGGCAAGCTGAGCTACGCTCACCGCCCCGAGGTCAGCCTGAGTTTCGACGAGGACAAGAAGGAGATCGCCGTCGCCCGCCGGAACGACGAGCGGCTGAGCCGGGCCCTGCACGGCCTGACCCGCAGCCTCGTCGCCAACATGGTCGAGGGCGTGGCGAACGGTTACACTCGGAAGCTCGAGATCGTCGGCGTCGGCTACCAGGCCCAGCTGAAGAAGGCGAACACGATCGTCCTCCAGGTGGGCTTCGCCAACCAGGTCGTCCTCGAGGCCCCCGACGGCGTGACGGTGACCGTGCCGGACGCGACCCACGTGGTCGTCACCGGGGCCGACAAGCAGGCCGTGGGCCAGTTCGCCGCCGAGATCCGCCGGGTCCGGCCCCCCGAGCCGTACAAGGGCAAGGGCATCCGCTACGAGGGCGAGGCCGTCCGTCGCAAGGCGGGCAAGGCGTTCGGCTCGAAGTAACGCGGCGCGGGACGACTTAAGAGAGACAAGCCGAGGCCGGGACCGGGGCGGAGGCCGCCCCCAGCGAGAGGATCGTTCACGTGGACACCGCCAACCATCACCTGCTGGTCCAGACGCGACGCCTGCGCCGCCAGCGCCGGATCCGCAAGCGGCTCAATGGGACGCCCGAGCGTCCCCGCCTGGCCGTCTTCCGCAGCTCGAAGCACATCTACGCCCAGATCGTCGACGACCTCGCCGGCAAGACCCTGGCCCAGGCCAGCACGGTCGACCCCGAGGTCAAGGCCGAGGTGAAGTACGGCGGCAACAAGGCGGCCGCCGCCATCGTCGGCCGCTTCGTCGCCGACCGCGCCAAGAAGGCCGGGGTCGAGAAGGTCTGCTTCGACCGCCGCGGCTACAAGTATCACGGCCGCGTCGAGGCCCTGGCCTCGGCCGCTCGCGAGGGCGGCCTCCAGTTCTGAGGCAGCGTCCCCCCACGGCTTCGGCCCCCCCAAATCATACTGGCAGAGATCCGATCGTAAGGAGCATCCCCCGTGTCGACCGATAGCCGAAGCCGGGACCGCGACCGCGACCGCGGCGAATGGACGGAGAGCGTCGTCTCGATCCGCCGCTGCGCGGCCGTGGTCAAGGGCGGCCGTCGCTTCAGCTTCAACGCGCTGGTCGTGGTCGGCAACGGCCGCGGCCAGGTGAGCTGGGGCTACGGCAAGGCCAACGAGGTCCCGCCCGCCGTCGAGAAGGGCGTCAAGGACGCCCACAAGCAGATGAAGACGGTGAAACTCCGCGGGACGACCATCCCCCACGCCGTCGTCGGCCGTTTCGGCGCGGCGAGCGTCCTCATGATGCCGGCCAGCCCGGGCACGGGCGTCATCGCCGGCGGCGCCGTCCGCTCGGTCGTCGAGGCCGCCGGGATCAAGGACGTCCTGACGAAGAGCTTCGGCTCGACCAACAAGCTTAACCTGGTCAAGGCCGCCATCCAGGGCCTGGGCCAACTCCGCACGAAGGAAGAGATCGCCCGCCTCCGGGGAGTCCAGATCTGATGCAGCTCCACGACATCACCCAGGGGATCCACCGCCGTAAAAAGCGCAAGCGCGTCGGCCGCGGCGTCGGATCCGGCCACGGCAAGACGTCCAGCAAGGGTCACAAGGGCCACTCGTCCCGCCAGGGCTTCAAGCTCGGCGCCCTCTTCGAGGGTGGTCAGATCACCCTGGCCCGGCGCGTCCCCAAGCGCGGGTTCGTGAACGGCGCGTTCAAGAAGCATTTCGCGACCGTCAACCTGGTCGACCTGGACGCCGTCTTCACCGAGGCGGGCGTCATCGACGAGGCCGCCCTGCGGTCGGTCGGGCTGGTCAAGGGTTACGATCACGACGGGATCAAGATCCTCGCCGACGGCGACGTGACCAAGGCCTTCGAGGTCCGCGCCTCCAAGTTCAGCGCCGCCGCCGTCCAGAAGCTCGAGGCCGCTGGGGGCAAGGCCGTCACGGTCCCCTACGTCGGCAAGGTCAAGAAGACCGCCGGCGACGAGGCCGCGACTTCCTGACTCCGACCCCCGACCCGGGCACGGCGATGGTCGCCCGGGCGGCGGTCCTATGAGAGCATTGAGCGGAGGCCCCGCCCCCAACCTTGGGGTCCGGGGCCTCGCGAGCGGACTGGACCCGTTCCGGCCGACCGGACCCGAAGACGAACCACGGCCCCAGCGGAGCGATCGCGCGTGGACAAGCTGATCACCATCTTCAAGATCCCCGAACTGCGGCGGAAGATCCTGTTCACCGCCCTGCTGCTGGCCATCTACCGCATCGGCTTCTACGTCCCCCTGCCGATCGTCAATCAGGCCCAACTGCGGAACTGGGAGGAGCAACTCTCCACCAACGCCGCCGGCAAGATGTTCGGCACCGTCGCCATGTTCGGCGGGACGTCGATCGGCATGAGCACGATCTTCGGCCTGGGCATCATGCCGTACATCTCCGCCTCGATCATCTTCCAGCTCCTCGGGAGCGTCGTCCCGGCGCTCGAGGCGATGCAGAAGGAAGGAGAGAGCGGCCGGAAACGGATCAACGAGTATACAAGATACTCGACTGTGGTGATATGCGTGGTGCAATCGGCGTTCTGGGTCCAGTACATGATGAGCGATCAAATGGGAGTGGTACTCCCACAATATCGCGACTTCTGGCATGGGCTGGTAAGCGTCTGCATCATGACCGCCGGCACGGTGTTCCTGATGTGGGTCGGCGAGCAGATCGACGAGTACGGCATCGGCAACGGCATCAGCTTGCTCATCATGGCGGGCATCCTTTCTAGGTTCCCCGTCGCCTTGCAGGGCCTCTGGCAGAGCGCCTCGACGCGTCTGACCCCCGAGCCTGGCCAGCTGGGCATCATCCAGCTCGCCCTTCTGGCGATCCTCTTCGTGGGCGTGATCGTTGGCGTCGTCGCGGTCACGGAGAGCCAGCGGCGGATCCCGACCCAATCGGCGAAGCATGTCCGCGGGCGCCGCGTTTTCGGCGGGAGCCGGCAGTTCCTCCCCCTGAAGGTCAACCAGGGCGGCGTCATGCCGATCATCTTCGCCTCTAGCCTGCTGATCTTCCCGTCGCTCATCTTCAACGGGCTCGCGAAGGCGACGGCCGGTTTGAAGACGGAAGCCTGGTCGATCGGCTCCATGTTCGCGACCGTAATCCAGGACCTGGCCGACTCGTTCCAGCGGCAGAGCTATCTGTACACGGTCTGCAACATCGTCCTGATCTACTTCTTCTGCTACTTCTGGACGGCCATCACCTTCAACCCGAAGGACATGTCCGACAACCTGAAGGATTACGGCAGCTTCATCCCGGGCTATCGTCCCGGCCGTCCCACGGCGGACTACCTGGAGAAGGTGATGCTCCGGATCACCTACGTGGGCGCGGCGTTCCTCGCCGTGGTGGCGGTGGTTCCTTCCCTGGTCCAGAACTTCCTGAACGTCGACTTCACCGTGTCGCAGTTCTTCGGAGGGACGGGCCTGCTGATCGTCGTGAGCGTCTGTCTGGACCTCGTGCAGAAGATCGACAGCCATTTGGTCATGCGGAACTACGCGGGCCTGGTGAACCGCAAGTGACGCCGAGGGAGCGCGCATCGTGACATCGCAACGCGGCCCGGGTCGCCGTCCCTCGCTGCCGTCGTTCCTCTCCGGGGTGGTCCGCCGCCCCGAGGGGGCCGCGGGGTCGAAGCCCGCCGCGGCGCCGGGCCGGCGGCCGCCGACGATTCAGCTCAAGAGTCCTCGCGAAATCGCCCTGATGCGAGAAGCGGGACGCCTCGTGGCCCAGGCCCACGACGAGGTCCGCAAACTTGTCGTCCCAGGGGTCACCACGGTCGAGCTGGACGCGGCCGTGGCCGACGTTTTTCGAGCGGCCGGCGCCACCCCGCTCTTCCTGAATTATCCCTGCTCCACCAAGGGGAAGCCCCCCTTCCCCGCCGTCATCTGCTCCAGCGTCAACGAGCAGGTGGTTCACGGCATCCCCAACAACCGCCCGCTGCGCGAGGGGGATGTCGTCGCCGTGGACACCGGCTGTCGCCTCAACGGCTGGTGTGGCGACTCCGCCTTCACCTGGGCCGTCGGCGCCGTCTCCCCCGAGGTTCGGAAGCTCCTCGACGTCACGGCCGAGACCCTCCAACTCGCCATCCGCGCCATGGGCCGCTGCCGATACTGGTCGGAGGTCGCCTCGCTCATGGAGCAGTATGTCAAGAGCCAGGGGTTTTCGGTAATCGAGAACTTCGTCGGGCATGGTATCGGCAAGGACATGCACGAGGAGCCCCAGGTCCCCAATTTCGTGAGCAAGGCGCTCCGGAAGCACGACATCCGGCTGGAGCCCGGCGTGGTGCTGGCCGTCGAGCCCATGGTCGCGATGGGGACCAAGGAAGTCCGCACGCTGGAAGACGGCTGGACGGTCGAGACCAAGGACCGACGTCCCAGCGCGCACTTCGAACACACGATCGCCATGACCCCGGATGGACCCCAGGTCCTGACGCTTCCCTGACCACGAGGGATGAGAGGGACGCGACGGAGATTCCCGGGTCTCGAAGCCGGAATAATCTTGACGAATGGGGCGCGACGGCCCTTGCGGATCGGGAGGACGAGCGTTAGGATAGTCGAATTCCCCGTCGCCCGCTCGACGAGATCACGCCCACTCCCTCCAGACGAGGGCGCTCGACGTGCGAGGCGAGGACGATCATTGAGGCCTGGGTCGGTCGCCACGGGAATCGTGGCCCCCCCTCGCCGCTTGGCTCCGGTCTTCCCGGCTCGTCCGGGAGGGTCGTCGGTTCGGTGACCCCCGATCGACGCGCGGCCGTGGAGCGACGATCGTGATATGTCGCCGGGACGCGCCGGTCGCGTCCCACCGGCTTGCCCGGCCGTCGCCGCGACAGCGGCTCCGCCGGGCGTGGCGGCGGCGGTGGCGAGACGACAGGCACGGACAGAGACGAAGGCGGCGACGGCCATGAAAGTACGATCGAGCGTGAAGCGGATTTGCGAGAATTGCAAGATCGTCCGGCGCGAGGGCAAGGTCCTGGTGATCTGCTCCAACCCCCGGCACAAGCAGCGCCAGGGCTGAGGACGCCCGGCCGCGACGGCGAGATGAGGGCCGACGCGGCGGGCGGACGGCCGATCCCCCTCCTGGACCAGCGTGATCGACGGAGACCGACGGAATGCCTCGTATCCTGGGCGTGGACATCCCTAACGACAAGCGGACTGTGATCTCGCTGCGTTATATCTACGGGATCGGTTCGTACCTCGCGGACCAGATCTGCGAGCGCGCGGGGGTCGACCCCGAGAAGCGCGCCCGCGACCTGACCGAGGACGAGCTCGCCAAGCTGGCGAATCTGCTCGACAACGAATACACCGTGGAAGGCCAGCTTCGGCGCCAGGTGCAGCAGAACATCGGCCGGCTCCGAGAGATCGGCTGCTACCGCGGCCTGCGGCATCGCAAGGGCCTCCCCGTCCGCGGCCAGCGGACGCGGACGAACGCCCGCACCCGGAAGGGTCCGCGCAAGACGGTCGCCGGCAAGAAGGGCGTCAAGGAAATGCGCTGAGTTGGCGCCGCGTCCTTGAACGGGCGCGGGGCGGAGGCGCGCGATAATCGAGTCGGGCGGGCGCGGGGCGCTCGTTCGCGTCGTTGGGAATCGAATCCGGCAGACGAGGAGCGTAGGACCCGTGGCGAAGGCCAAGAAGCGGAAGACGCGGCGGAATGTCAGCCGCGCGGTCGTGCACATCAAGGCGACGTTCAACAACACGACCGTGACGATCACCGATCCCAACGGGGACGCCCTCTGCTGGGCCTCCTCCGGGACGGTCGGCTTCAAGGGGAGCCGCAAGAGCACGCCCTTCGCCGCCCAGCGCGCCGCCGAGACGGCCGCCGCCTCGGCGACGAAGTTCGGCGTCAGGGAGGTCGAGGTCAAGGTGAAGGGCCCGGGCTCCGGCCGCGAGAGCGCGATCACCGCCATCCAGGCCTCCGGCCTGTCGATCAAGGCGATCGAGGACGTCACCCCGCTGCCGCACAACGGCTGCCGCCCCCCGAAGAAGCGTCGCGTCTGATCGGTCGAGGCGTAGCCCCGCCGCCTCGCAGCCGCCTTCGCCCCACTCATACACCATCCAAGTTCGAGGTTCGCTGGATCCACCATGGGACGTTATACAGGACCCGTCTGCCGGCTCTGCCGCCGTGAAGGCCTGCAGCTTTTCTTGAAGGGCGCTCGCTGCCACACCAACAAGTGCGCCGTGGTCCGCCGCGACGGCATGCCGGGCATGCACCAGTTCCGCCGCGGCAAGGCGAGCGAGTACGCCATCCGCCTGCGCGAGAAGCAGAAGGTCAAGCGTTTCTACGGCATCTTCGAGCGGCAATTCCGCAAGTACTACGCCGAGGCCGCCCGCAAGACGGGCAACACCGGCGACCTGCTGATGTCGCTCCTGGAGCGTCGCCTCGACAACGTCGTGGCCCGGCTCCACTTCGCCGTCAGCCGCCCCCAGGCCCGGCAGTTCATCCGCCATGGGCACGTGCTGGTCAACGGCAAGAAGGTCGACATCCCGAGCTACCTCGTGAAGCCCGGCGACCAGGTCTCGGTCAAGAACCGCGAGCAGTCGCGCAACCTCGCGCTCGAGAGCTCGCAGGCCGAGTTCCTCGCCCCGATCCCCGATTGGCTCGACCGCATCAGCAGCGATCCCCCCGAGGGCCGCGTCAGCCGCCTGCCGTCCATCCAGGACATCGGCCTGCCGGTCACGCCCCAGTTGATCGTCGAGTTGCTGAGCCGTTGAGCCCAGCACTCCCGGAGCGAGAGCACCACCAGGGGGATTCATGATGCGTATCCGTTGGCGCGGCCTCGAATTGCCCAGTCGCGTCGTCTGCAACCGCGAGACCCTCACCGATAACTTCGGCGAGTTCCACGTCGAGCCGTTCGAACGCGGCTTCGGCCACACCGTGGGCAACAGCCTCCGCCGCGTGCTGCTCTCCAGCCTGGAAGGCAGCGCGGTCACGAAGATCAAGATCCAGGGCGTCCAGCACGAGTTCTCGTCGATCCCGGGCATGGTCGACGACATCACCGACCTGGTCCTGAACATCAAGCTCCTGGTGGTGAAGAACCACTCGGAGCACCCCCGCACGATCCGGATCGACCGCGACCGCCGCGGCGTCGTCACCGCCGCGGACATCCTGCACGACGAGTCGATCGAGATCATCAACCCCGACCACATCCTCTGCACGCTCACCGACGACGTCCCCTTCCACCTGGAGATGACCGTCGAGAACGGCCGGGGCTACAAGACCGCCGCCGAGGGCCACACCGACGACCTGGAGATCGGCATCATCCCGATCGACTCCAGCTTCAGCCCCGTCCAGCGGGTTGAGTACCACGTCGAGAACACTCGCGTCGGCCAGCGCACCAACTACGACAAGCTCTTGCTCCGGATCTGGACGACCGGCGTCATCAACCCCGAGATGGCCCTGGTCGAGGCTTCCAAGATCCTGCGGAAGCACCTGAATCCCTTCGTCCAGTACAACGAGCCGGGCCCGGGCCTCCCCAGCGAGGCTGGCCCCCACGACGGCCACGCCCACGCGCCCGTCGACGCCGAGCTCGAGCGCAAGCTCGACATGAGCCTCGCCGAGCTGGAGCTTTCCGTCCGGGCCACGAACTGCCTGGAGAGCGAGGGGATCACCACCGTCCGCCACCTGGTGTCCCGTTCCGAGGACCAGCTCCTGAACGTCCGGAACTTCGGCGAGACCACCCTCAAGGAGGTCCGGGCCAAGCTCCACGAAATCGGGCTCGACCTGGGAATGAACGTCTCCACCAAGAACTGACCGGCCTTCGCGACGTGCTCCGGCCCCCGGCCCCGGCGACCCGGCGGCCGGTCCCGTATCCCGAAGTCCCCTCGATCAGATAAGAAGCCGCCATGCGTCACAAGAAAGCCGGCCGCAAGTTCAAGCGTTCCCCCGAACACCGCCGCATGCTCCTGCGCAACCTGGCCACGGCGCTCCTGGAGCACGGGAAGATCACCACGACCGTCCCCAAGGCGAAGGAACTCCAGCCCTACGTCGAGAAGTTGATCACTTCCGCGAGGGGGGGCTTCAAGCTCGATCCGTTCCGGCGAAGCCTGGCCGTCCTGAACAACAAGGACGTCGCCTACAGGTTGTTCCACGAGATCGGCCCGCGGTTCGCCAACCGTCCGGGCGGTTATACCCGCATCTACAAGCTCGCCAAGGTCCGCCAGGGCGACGCCGCCGAGATGGCGGTCATCATGCTGCTCGGCGAGGACGAGACGATCAAGGCCCCGGCCCGCCCCGTCGTGGCGGAAGCCAACGCCTGATCGCCCCGACATTCTCGAAAGGCGTCCGGGACTCGCCCGGACGCTTTTCTTCGTTCGAACCTCGGGGCACCCTTGCATGAGCCGCGACTCGAACTGCGTCTTCTGCCGTATCGTCGCCGGGGATATCCCCTCGACCCGGGTCCTGGAGACCGATGACGCCATCGTGATCCTGGACATCAACCCGGTCGTCAAGGGTCATCTCCTCGTGATCCCCCGGGCTCACCACGTCCTGGTTGGCGACCTCCCGGATGACCTTGCCGGCCACGTCGGCTCCCTCCTGCCCCGGCTGACTCGCTCCCTGGCCTCCGCGCTCGGAGCCGAGGGCACCAACGTCGTGATCAATAGTGGTCGCGTCGCGGGACAAGAGATCGACCACTGCCACTGGCACCTGATCCCTCGATTCTCGGGCGATCCGGTCCGTTGGCCCTGGCCGCGCGACGCTTATTCGGGCGACGACATGGCCCGAACGGCTTCCCGCATCGTCGACGGGCTGGGCTGAGCCGACAAGGCATTCCTTTTTACCGTGAGACGTCGCTGTCTCGCGGTTCCGGCGACCGTCCGGTGCTCGACTCCGTGGTCTTCCGTGACGGCTCCATGATCTCCTCGAGTCAGCGACAACCGAGCGCGTTCACGCGTCGCGTGAGCGTCACTCGGTTCTCGCTTCCTCCTCGACAATCATGCCTCGACCCTTGACTTGGACACCTGGTTTGCGGGACTCTTGCGTTGCTTGATTTTGAGTTCCCCGCGTCTTTTTGGAGAGGGTTGGGGGACCGTGAGCTTCTCCTGGCCTCGATTTGGTGTCCGTATGGATACTGGTTGGCCGTCCCGGGCTGGTCTGCCTAAGGATCAAATGGGTGACGAGTTAGGGTAATTTGGATCGCCGTCGGCCGGGGTGTCCGAAAACTTGACGGTATCTGGTCGTGGACTATAATTTCGTTGAATCCGCTAGCAGCCGATTGTTAGGGCACGAAGGCGACCGAGGCGCGAGGGCACGCTCGAACTCGCACGGCGAGGGCGACGGTGCGAACCATGGATCCGGGCTCGCGTCGGAGCGATTAGGAGAGTCTGGTGCCCAGGTCATTCGATGCCGCGAAGTCCGCGATCAAGAGCGCGGTGGACATCGTGAGATTGGTCGGCGACTACGGATTGGCCCTCCATCGAGCCGGCTCGCGCTACAAGGCGATTTGCCCCTGGCATGACGATCGGCATCCCTCCCTGGAAGTCAACCCGGATCGGCAGACCTTCAAGTGCTGGGTCTGCAACATCGGCGGCGACGTTTTCGAGTTCGTTCAGAGGATGGATCGCGTCGAGTTCCCCGAGGCGTTGCGGACGTTGGCCGAGCGCGCGGGGGTGACGTTGGAAGGTCCGGGGGCGTCGAGGCGCGCGGAAGGGCCTTCCCAGGCCGATCTCCGGGGGGTTCTGGTCTGGGCGGAGGAGTTGTTCTCGAAGGCCCTGGAGAGGGATGAAGCGGCTCGCGGCTATGTCGAGGGTCGGGGGCTGACGGCGGAGACGGCGGCCCGGTTCCGCCTGGGGTACGCCCCGGACGACCCGGGTTGGCTGTTCGAGGAGGCGAGGCGGAAGGGCTACTCGAAGGACCTGCTGGAGAAGGCCGGCCTGGCGAGTTCCGCGGAGGATGCGTCGGGGCGGGTTCACGCGAGGTTTCGGGGTCGGCTGATCTTTCCCATTCACGACGAACGGGGCCGTCCGGTGGGGTTCGGCGGGCGGATCCTGCCGGAAGCGGAGAGGGCGGCTTCGTCTCGGGGGTTTCGTGTCGCAAAATATGTTAACAGCCCCGAGACGCCCCTCTTCCAGAAACGTCGGCTCGTCTACGCCGCGGATCTCGCGAGGGCGGCGTGTCGCGAGGCGGGCTGGGTCGCGGTTATGGAAGGGTACACCGACGTGATGGCGGCTCACCAGGTCGGGCTGACGAACGTCGTGGCGACGTTGGGGACGGCGTTCGGCGACGACCACGTCCCCCTGCTGCGGCGGCTGGCCGACCGGGCTTGCCTGGTCTACGACGGTGACGAGGCGGGCCAGTCCGCGGCGGAGCGGGCGCTCGAGGTGTTCCTGGGGCATGAACTTGACGTGCGGGTGTTGTCGCTCCCCTCGGGGCTGGACCCTTGTGACTTCCTCTTGAGCGAAGGAGCCAACGCATTCCGGACGCTGGCCGACGAGGCCCGAGACCCGCTGTCCTTCATCCTGGGCCGGGCGCGGGCGCGGTTCGACCTGGACTCGATCGACGGGGCCCGCCAGGCCTCGGAGTGGGTGCTGGGCGTGCTCGCCCGGGTGCCGCCGTCCCCGCCGGGGTCGGCTCAGGACGTCGCCTTGAAGAAGGCTCTCGACAAGCTGTCGCTGGCGCTTCGGCTGCCGGTGGCGTCGCTCCAGGCCCGGCTGAAGTCGCTACGGCGGCCGGCGCGTCGGAAGGGCGCGACGAAGGAGGAGGTTCCCGCCCCCGCCCTCGACGCGGCCCCGACGCCTCCCGCCATCGAGCTGGCGCGGGCGATGGACCCCATCGATCGCGAGTTCGTCGCGGCGGTGGTGGGGCGGCCCGACCTGGTCGCCACGCTCGTCGTCCGCGTCCCCCCCGCCTTGATCCGAGACGATCTGGCCCGAATGATCCTTGACGCCGCCTATGAGATCCACGGGAGGGGGGAGGCGCCCGACTTCGAGGCCCTCAAGGCTGACCTCGAGGACCCGCGGGCCCTGGCGGTCCTGGATCACCTGAACGAGCTCCAGGAAGGCCTGGGACGCCCCGAGCCGCAGCCGCTGGACGAGGTCCAGTTCCCCATCGGCTCCTGGGAGACCCGGCTGGAAGACGCCCTCGCCCTGTTCGCCGAGCGCGAGCGCCTGGCCCGCCTGCGGGACCTCAAGCAGGCCCTCGACGAGACCGACAAGCTGGCCGAGCCCGATGCACATCGAGCTTTGCAACTGGAATACCGAAGACTACTGACCCAGCGGGCTGGGACTTCCAGATAAGAAGAATACGCGTCCCGATCCGACGTATCGTGCGTGAGGGAGGAATGATGGACAAGCCGGACGAGGGCGTCAAGGCCCTCCTCGAACTGGGCAAGCGACGTGGATTCCTGACTTTCGATCAGGTCAACGACGCCCTGCCCGATGACCCTAACGGCCCCGAGCGCATCCACGGGCTCCTGGAGACCCTCGACGAGCTGGGCGTCGAGCTGGTCACCGAGGACGAGGCCGAGGCGCGCCTGCTGGCCTCCGGCGAGCTCGACGAGGACTCCGACGACCTGGGCGAGGAGGCCGAGGAGGAAGGGGAGCTGACCGCCGAGGAGCTGGAGGACATCTCCCGCCGGATCGACGACCCCGTCCGCATGTATCTCACCCAGATGGGGGAGATCCCCCTGCTCACCCGCGAGCAGGAGATCAACCTCGCCAAGAAGATCGAGGTCACGCGCAAGAAGTTCCGCCGCAAGGTGCTGGAGTGTCACTTCGCCCTGGCGCTGGTGGTCGACGTCCTCAAGAAGGTCGCCGAGGGGGAGCTGCCGTTCGACCGGACGGTCAAGGTCTCCGTCACGGAGAACCTGGAGAAGGACCAGATCCTCGGCCGGATGCCGCACAACCTCGCCACGCTGGCGCACCTGATGGAGTGCAACGTCCGCGACTTCAAGTCGTTCGTCCGCGAGCGGGACAACTCGGCCCGCGTGGGGCTGATCAACGACCTGAAGCGGCGTAGGTTCAAGGCCGTCAACCTCGTCGAGGAGCTGTCGATCCGGACCCAGAAGGTCCAGCCCCTGATGAAGCGGCTGGAGCAGATCGCCGTCCGGATGAACGAGCTGCTCTTCCTGCTCCGCGAGCACCGCGCCGGCCGGGGGGGCAAGGAGGACCGGGCCAACCTGGTGAAGGAGCTCAAGGACCTGATGCGGATCACGCTGGAGAGCCCCAAGAGCCTCCGGCGTCGCGTCGAGGTCATGAGCGCCCGGTTCAAGGAGTACGAGCAGGCCAAGCGGGAGCTGTCCGGCGGCAACCTGCGGCTGGTGGTCTCGATCGCCAAGAAGTATCGCAACCGCGGGCTGTCGTTCCTCGACCTGATCCAGGAGGGGAACACCGGGCTGATGCGGGCCGTCGACAAGTATGAGTACCGCCGCGGCTACAAGTTCAGCACCTACGCGACGTGGTGGATCCGCCAGGCGATCACCCGGGCCATCGCCGACCAGGCCCGCACGATCCGCATCCCGGTCCACATGATCGAGACGATGTCCAAGCTGCGGAACGTCTCCAAGAAGCTGCTCCAGGAGAAGGGCCGCGAGCCGACCATCGAGGAGACGGCCAAGGCCGCCAACATCTCCGTCGAGGAGACG